>JBBQRY010000035.1:0-12675 GCA_038214335.1 Chthoniobacterales bacterium | reverse complement strand
ACTTCGCGGTTCATTTCAGCTTCATATTTCCAGCCAATCGGCTGTCCGCAGGCCGGAAAAAATGGTTCTCCATTCGTGAGGCCGATGGCCGCTGCCAGCAGGGCATTGTTTCCAAGTTCGGGATGCACATCCAGCGGAAGGTGCGCGCTGTAAACCGCCATGTCTGCCTCAATAAGCAGGCGCATCTTCCGATACATCGCCCCCGTGATGGGACCCACGCCGCTCCAGAACAATCCGTGATGCACAAGCAGCAGATCCACCCCCTCCACCGCAGCCTCCTCAATCACCGCCTCACACGCATCGACCGCCGCGCCAATTTTCGAAAGCCCTCCCGAGTTCTGGACCTGAAGCCCATTGACCGCCTGAGGCGCATCGCCAATTTTCCGGACTCCCAGCAATGTGTCCAAATACCCAGTCACTTCATTAAGGTGCATATCAACAAAGTAAAAAGCAGAATCCCCCACCCTTCAACAGGAATCAGGAAACGTGGTCAGTCCGGGCCCATGCCTGAAAAGTGCAAACACTGACAGTCCGAGGCAAGCGGACAGGCATGTCGGAATGTCCCCTCTCCTTTGGTGCACTTTTCGGGCATGCGCCCGCTTTGTGAAAATCCGCAGAAATCCGGTGTGGAACCTGCCGCAGGTTCCGGTATCGTGCCCGGATGTTTCCGGCTTTGTTTGCCGCTGGTTGGAATGGAGTGCTCATGAAACAGGCGAGACGCCTGTGCTCCCTGAATGCTTGGCTGGCCGCTATTTTGAGTGGGGTGTTGATGACCCTGTGTTTCGCTCCTGTGGGATGGGGGGATCTTTGCTGGGTGGCTCTGGTGCCTGTGATTTGGGCGGCATGGTTTGGGGTGCCTGAGGGACCACGTTATTTTTTGCGATTGGCGTTGGTCGGGTATGTCTTCGGGTGTGCGTATTTCGGGGGCAGTTTGTTCTGGCTCACCCAACTCACGGTGCCGGGATGGATTGCCCTAGCTCTTTATCTGTCGTTGTATCCCGCTGTTTGGGTTTTATTTTTGGGGACGGTGGCGCGCCCGGTGGGGGAAGATCGCAAGGGGCGTTCCGTGTGGCTGAGTTCGCTCCATAATCTGTGGTTTTGCGGGCTCGGGGCCTCGGCCTGGGTGGCGCTGGAATGGCTGCGCGGCGTGGTGTTTCCGCAGTTTCCGTGGAATCAGGCAGGAATCACCCAGAGTGCGAATATCCCGCTGATCCAGATTGCGGACTTCGCGGGGGTGGGAGGGGTTTCGTTTCTTGTGCTGGCGGTGAACCTCATGTTGGTCGCGACGGTGAAGCGGTTGATGCTGGAGATTCGACAGGGGGTGCGGAGGCCGCATTATGATTTTGCCATCACCGTCGCGATGGTGGCGCTGGCATGGGGGTATGGAGTGCGCCAGGTGATGGCTCCGGCACCGGAGGCGACGGAATTTCGTTTTGCGGCGGTCCAGGCAAATATCCCGCAGAATGTGCGCAATGATCTGACCTTTGAAACCGACGTGCAGGACCGCTATGCGCGGCAGAGCGAGGCCGCTTTGGCCTTGAAACCGGATCTGCTGCTTTGGCCGGAGTCTGCCATGCCGCGTCCGATCTTCAACGACCGTGGCACATGGGAATTTGTGCGCGGAATTGCCGAGCGGCACGACGGGGATTTTTTGGTGGGGACGGTATTTTTCAGCGAGCAGGGGGATCACAATTCGGTGGCACTGCTGAGCGATCATGGAAACTCGGCGCAGATGTATCACAAGATGCACTTGGTGCCGTTTGGGGAATACGTGCCTTTCCGGCGGGCGTTTCCGCTCTTTTCATGGATTGTGGGGGACTTGGTGCCAGATGATTTCGATCGGGGGCTGTATCCGGTGGTGTTTGAGATGTCGTCCAAGCCCGTGCGTTTGGCGCCGCTCATTTGTTTCGAGGATGTGATCGGGGATCTGGCGCGGCAGTTTGCGCTCATGGGTGCGCAGGCGTTTGCGGTCGTGACAAATGATGGATGGTTCCCCAATAGCGCGGGTCCTCGCCAACACGCCGCCCATGCGGTCTTTCGCTGTGCGGAAAACAAACTGCCCATGGTGCGGGCCGCGAATACGGGGGTCACGTGTGTCGTGAGTCGGCTGGGCCAGATCACGGAGACCTTGCATGGGGATGGAGGGGAGATCGAGATCGAAGGCGTGCTCTATGGTAAAGTCGCTGCTCCGAAGCATCCCACACCCACGTTTTATGCCCGATACGGCGAGGTCTTCTCGCAGACCTGCCTGGCTTTCGCGCTCCTCGGATCGGCGGGATTTTTCCTGCGTTCGCGAAAAATGCAAATTTCCGCTTGTCCAAGTAGCTCCGAAACGAAACCCTGCGGGTCATGAAAGCCCTTGTCACCGTAATGCCCAAACCCTCGGTCCTTGATCCGCAGGGAGCCGCCGCCGCCGAAGCCATCCGCCACCATGGATTAGAGAAGGTGGGGCGTGTGCGGATCGGTAAAGTGATTGAGCTGGAACTTCCCGATGGTGCGCCTGAAGCTCTGCTTCACGAAATCTCCCGCGACCTCCTCTCGAATCCAGTCATCGAGGATTACGAACTGGAGATCGTCGAAAAATGAACGCGTATCTCGGCGACCATCCGGCACACACATCATGAAATTTTCTGTCCTTCAATTCCCCGGCTCGAACTGCGACCAAGACTGCGTTCATGTCCTCAATGCCATGCCGGGTGCCTCGGCAAATTTTGTCTGGCACAAGGATTCCTCATTGGGAGGTTGCGACGCGGTCGTTGTGCCCGGCGGCTTTTCCTACGGTGACTACCTGCGCTGCGGCGCGATTGCGCGGTTCTCGCCGATCATGCAGGCGGTCAAGGAATTTGCAGCCTCTGGAGGACCGGTCATCGGGATTTGCAACGGATTCCAAATCCTCTGCGAAAGCGGCCTCCTCCCCGGCGCGCTGGTGCGCAACCGCGGGCTGCATTTCATCTGCGAGCATGTCTGGCTGCGCGTCGAATCCTCAGACTCGCAGTTTACAAATGCCATCCCCACCGGACGCCTGCTGAACATTCCGATTGCCCATGGAGAAGGATGTTATTTCGCAGACGATGCCACGCTGGAACGGCTGAATCAAAACGGCCAAATCCTCCTCCGCTACACAGATGCCGAGGGGGTGGATTCCGAGTCAGGGAACCCAAATGGCTCGCGGGAAAATATTGCCGGAATCCGCAATGAAGCGGGCAACGTCTTCGGACTCATGCCCCATCCCGAGCGAGCCTGCGATCCGTTGCTCGGCAGCACGGACGGACTCCTGATCTTCGAAAGCATGATTGGGCAGGCCGCCGAGGTGGCCGCGGCATGATGCGCTGCCCGGGATCCGCTCTCACGACCTCAACGGCGGAGGTCTAAACCTAAATACCGCAGAAGAATTGACCACGAATACAACGGATAGAGGCAGTTATAACAAATCTTGTTGCGCTTTGCTATTCGCCTTGCGGGTGAACATTACTTGTGTTCCAAATCTTTCCATATCCGTGTAATCCGTGGTTCCAACTGCTTTTTCTTTGTTAAACCCGCGCCGAAAACCATTCTTTTTTTATGACCGAACTGACTCCTGAAATCATTGCCAAGCACGGCATCACGCCGGACGAGTTTGAACGCATTCGCGAAATCCTCGGACGCGATCCGAACTTCACCGAACTCGGAGTCTTTTCCGTGATGTGGAGCGAGCATTGCTCGTATAAAAACTCGAAGCTCGAACTCAAGAAATTTCCCACGACGGGGCCGCGTGTGCTGGTCAAAGCCGGTGAAGAAAATGCCGGGGTCATCGACATCGGCGACGGCTGGGCGATCGCCTTCAAGATGGAGAGCCACAACCATCCGAGCGCGGTCGAGCCCTTCCAAGGCGCGGCGACCGGGGTGGGCGGAATCATCCGCGATATTTTCACGATGGGCGCGCGTCCGGTCTTCTCGATGAATGCGCTGCGGTTTGGCGACATCCGGGGCGACTCCACTGAAGCCCGCACCAACCGCCGACTTTTCGCCGGCGTGGTGGCGGGGATCGCGCATTACGGCAACTGCATTGGCATTCCGACCATCGGTGGCGAGGTCTATTTCGATGACAGCTACGCCGGAAACCCGCTCGTCAATGTCTTCTGTCTCGGAATTCTCCGCCATGAGCAAATTGCGCGCGGCGCAGCCAGCGGCATCGGAAATCCTGTCTTTTATGTTGGGGCGGAGACCGGACGTGACGGGCTAGCAGGGGCCGCCTTTGCCTCACGGGAGCTGACCGAGGAGTCGAAACAGGACCGTCCGGCGGTGCAGGTCGGCGATCCGTTCCGTGAAAAACTTCTGCTCGAAGCCTGCTTGGAACTTCTCGCCAGCGGATGCGTGGCGGGAATCCAAGACATGGGCGCAGCAGGGCTCACCTGCTCGACCTGCGAGACCGCCAGCCGCGGCGGCACCGGCGTCGAAATCGACGTGAACCTCGTGCCAAAACGCGAATCCGGAATGACCCCTTACGAGATCCTGCTTTCGGAATCCCAAGAACGCATGCTCGTGATTGTCAAAAAAGGCGAAGAGGCCCACGTGCGCGCGATTTTTGAAAAATGGGATTTACCGTATGCCGAAGTCGGCATTGTCAACGATGACGGGATGATGCGAGTGCGCGAAGGGGATGTCGTGGCGGTGGAAATTCCGGCCCGCAAACTCGCTGACGACGCACCGCTTTACGCCCGCGAAGCCGCTCCGAAGGTGCTGCCGCCCGCGCTGGATCTTGATGCCCTTCCGGAAGCGGACTGCCATGCGGCTCTGCCCGCCCTGCTTGCCCACCCAAGCATCGCCTCCAAAGCATGGGTCTGGCGTCAATACGACCACATGGTCCGCCTCGGTGCCACGGTGCTTCCGGGATCGGACGCCGCCGTGTTCATCGTCCGGGAAGCCAACAAAATCCTTGCCGCCAGCACCGACTGCAATGCGATCTACTGTCGGCAGGATCCCCGCGAGGGAGCCCGGATTGCGGTGGCCGAAGCGGCCCGGAATATTGCCTGCACCGGCGCGATCCCGCTCGCCGTCACGGATAACCTGAATTTTGGAAACCCGCACAAACCGGAAAATTTCCTCCAAATCCGCGAGGCGGTCGAGGGACTCGCCGAAGCGTGTGAAAGATTTGGCACTCCGGTGACCGGCGGCAACGTGAGCCTCTACAACGAAAGTCCGGCGGGAGCCATCGATCCGACCCCCACGGTTGGCATGGTCGGTATTGTCGAAGACCCCGCGCACATCACGACGCAATTTTTCAAAACCGTCGGCGATGCGATCATTCTGGTGGGAGAAGCCGGTGACGAGTTGGGGGCCTCGCATTACGTGCTCGCCATCCATGGCAAAAAAGCGGGCCTTCCGCCCAAGCTCGACTACGATCGCGAACTCGCCGTGCAGGAAGGCGTGCGCGTCGCAATCCGTTCCGGTCTCGTGCAAAGCGCGCATGATTGCTCGGAAGGCGGACTGGCTGTCGCCCTTGCAGAGTCGTGCATGTCCGGTCCCTCCCCGCTGGGAGCACGGGTGGAAATTCCTTCGACCTCGACCCGTGCGGATGTCGCGCTCTTCAACGAATCCCAGTCCCGAATTCTACTTTCTGTCGAGGCCGCCAAGGCGGATGCCGTCCTCGCGCTGCTTCACCAGCGCGGGGTGCCAGTCTGCCGCTTGGGCACAGTGACCTCCGGCGCACAGCTTGAGGTGGGAGCCGCCGGGCAGTCCTTCGTCTGGCCATTGGACGAGCTTCGCAAGGCATGGACATCGGCGATTCCCGATTTGATGGAACCCTGAGGAGCCGTCAAAAAATAAGGTTTACATGAAATGGCGCAGCAGATTTTTGTCGGTGGCAAGGCGCGAGTGCCGAGCAGGCTCGTTGCAGGCTCGAGCAACGCCACCATCGGCAAAAAGATCAAGCCAGACTGTAAAGGTTATTTCTTGACAGCTCCTAACCACCGCGTGAAGGAATCCATCGACCCGAAGAAGCCGCTCCTGATTTACGATGGCGGCTGCGGATTCTGCTCGCGATGGATCCGGCGTTGGCAGGCGGTCACCGGCGACCGAGTGCGTTACGAGCCATCGGAATCGGCTGCTCCACGCTTCCCGGAGATCCCTGCCTCAGAATTTGCACGGGCCGTCCAGTGGGTCGGGGCCGATGGACGGCGGGCTGCGGGTGCCGAAGCGGTGTTCTTAGCCCTTGCGACCGCGACTTTTTACGGGCGTTTCGCATTGTGGCTCTACGTCCGGATTTCTGTTTTTGCGCGGACCAGTGAAGCCCTCTATAGATGGGTCGCCGCGCACCGAAAATAAATCCGGTGATTTAATCCTAGCCAAAGTTTCTTACGGCATGGGCTACTTTGCCTCCCTCACCATGAGCAGGTCGAGTTCAGCCCCACTATGAACCGCCCAAAAGTATGCAAGTGTCGTCTTGCCAATCTGACGTGGACCGACCAGCGCGACCACGCGGTTCCCTCGAAGGGCCTGCTCAACCACGGATTGGGCTTCACGGCGGCAAATCATCGCTACAGAATATATTGAAGATTGAGAGATAGTCTCCCAAATTTAACAATTGCGCATCAGACTTTGAGAGCCTTAAGCACCTGTGCCGCTGAGCTATATCGACGGGCCTTGACAGCGTTTCCCTTCAGCTCGGCTTGAGTCCCGGCATTGGAAGTGCGGTCCGCATAACGTTGCTCGATCTCCCCAATGTTCGCGTTACTCAAATCGAGGTGCGGCCTTGTGGTCAGTGGAAAGGGGATGGCGTTCTGGATGCTGACCTGAGGAATTCCTTCGCTCCCAGCACCAGCGCGGCGGGCGACTACGCCGAATGGACGGCGTCGGCCATCGGCTTGGCGAATTCCGCAATCTGCTGCGCGAGGTCATCAGCTACTCCGATTTCTGCGATTTTTCGGACGATGGCACTTCCGACCACGACTCCTTCGGCCTGGCCTGCCACTTCACGGGCCTGTTCCGGGGTCGAGATCCCAAATCCGACCGCGATCGGCAGATTCGAGTGGGATCGGATTTCGGCGACTTGGGCGGAAATGGTATGCGACAGTGTCGTCTGCTCGCCGGTCACTCCCTCGCGAGAGACGTAGTAGATGAATCCTGCGGCAGATTTGGCAATGAGTGCCATGCGGGCAGGCGGAGTCGTGGGCGCAATGAGTCGGATGGCATGAAGTCCGTTTTTTGCCGTGAGTTTGACAGCGGATTCATCGGGTGGCAGGTCGAGGATGAGCAATCCGTCGGCGCCAGCCTCGGCAGCCTCGGTCAGGAAGCGTTCAAATCCATACACGTAGATCGGGTTCAGATACGTGAAGAGCACGAGCGGAAGCTGGGAGGATTTTCGGATTTCGCGCACGATGTCCAAAACCGTCGCCACATTTGTCCCGGCGGCAATCGCCCTCCCCGCCGCGGCTTGGATGGTGGCCCCATCGGCCAGAGGGTCGGAAAATGGAATGCCCAGCTCAAGGATATCCACTCCGGCGGTCTCCAGCGCAAGGGCTATGCTGGCTGTCGCTGAGGGCTGCGGATCACCAGCCGTGATGTAGGCAATAAAGGCAGTGCGGTTTCCCGAGCGAAGCGCTTGAAAGCAGGAGTCAATCCGGTTGGGCATAGCCCTTGGTAGCGGTCAGCGCGGCGCAAATCAAGACTGGCGGATCGAAAAACCGGTATTTGGTTCTTGAGTTCCTGTGAGGAACATGCGAATAACTCTGCCATCCTCTGGTGCCAATCTCCTGGAAACCGGATTTCCGGTCCCCTTGGGGTCCTTTCTTCCGAGCTTTTTCATGGCGCTATTCATGTTTCCTGCGGTGCGCCGTTCATCGGCCTCGCGGGGGGATACGCATCGCCGGAGGGACCATCGGCGGGCAACCCGAACTCCCTGTGAGACTCTTGGGCTGCCCCCACTTATAACACTAGAAAATGCCAACTGAATACACACCGAGCGGATCGCGCCGCTCGTCCCGCGGGGGCGGACGTCGCCCCTACCGCGGAGATCGCCCCGCGACATCCTCCCGCCAAGATGCAAAACCGGCGAAAAAGAAAACCATCCTCGAAAAAATCTTCGGATTTTTCGGAGGCCAACCAGCCCCGGCACCCCAAAGGGCCGAGTCCACGACGCCAACATCTGCCCCTAGCAGCGGCAGCATGCGTGAGAAATCCTCCCGCAGCGAACGTCCCACCGGGATGCGCAAACCCGAGATCGTGGAAGTCACTTCCGCACGTCTCTACGTGGGCAACCTGTCGTTTGACGCTGCCGAGAGTGATCTCGTGGAGTTGTTCAGCGGGGTCGGCACCGTTGCGAACGTGGAAGTCGTCATGAACCGACACACGATGCGTTCCAAAGGGTTCGCATTCGTTCAAATGCAATCCGTAGATGAAGCCAAGCGCGCTGTGACTGAGCTTCATGACAAGGAATACATGGGCGGTCGCAAGCTTGTTGTGAGCGGCGCCAAGGCCGTCGAGGAGCGCCGGAGTGAGCGCACCCGCCAGCCCGAACAATAACCTCCTCCCCGGGTCCCGTCCGATCATCGTGGCGGGACCCACAGGGGTCGGAAAATCCGCGTTTGCACTCGCTCTCGCGGAACGCGTCAACGGCGAAATCATCGGAGCTGACGCTTTTCAAATTTACGCAGGACTCCCCCTGCTGACCGCCCAGCCCTCTGCGGACTTTCAAGCCCGCATCCCCCATCACCTCATCGGGATTCTTCCCCTTGATGCTCACTGCGATGCGGCCCTTTACACGCGGCTGGCAACGGACGCCATTCGATCCGTGCAATCCCGCAACCGCACACCGATCCTTGTTGGCGGCACCGGACTCTACATCAAAGCCCTCACGCACGGACTCGCTCCCCTCCCCCCTGTCGATTCCGCTCTGCGGCAGGAAATTTCAAATCTCTCACTGCCAGAGGCCCTTGCACGACTTGCGGAGCAGGATCCTCAAGCCCCAGCCCAAATCGATATTCAGAATCCCGTGCGCGTGCGGCGGGCTCTCGAAATTGTCCGATCTACCAGAAGTCCCCTCGCCGCCTCGCGCCGTTCTTGGCAATCCGCCTCTCCCGAATTTCGCGGTATCGTGCTCCAGCGCCATCGCGACGAACTCCGCGCCCGCGTGATCAAACAGGTGGAGACGATGTTTGACCTCGGAGTCGTCGAGGAAGTTCGCGCCGCCGCTTCTCATGTCGGCCCGACCGCCTCTCGAGCCATCGGCTTCCGCGAAATCCAAAACCACCTCGCAGGATCCCTCACCCTCGCTGAGTGCCAAGCCCAAATGATCACAGCCACGATGCAGTATGCGAAACGTCAAACGACGTGGTTCCGGAATCAATTCCCCTTCCCCACCCAAGTTTTGGAGGACTGAACCCGTCCTCAAACAATCCTCGAAACAAAAGCCTCGCGCTCGAAGGGCGCGAGATCTTCGGGTTTTTCGCCCGTGCCAATGAACCGCGTCGGAATCCCGAGTTCGTGCTGAATGGCGACCGCCACGCCGCCTTTTCCGCTGCCGTCTAGCTTAGTCATGATGAGTCCGGTGAGGCCCACAGCGTTGTGGAATTCCTTAGCCTGCACGAGGGCGTTCGAGCCAGTCGTCGCATCCACCACGAGCCATTTCTCATGGGGGGCATCCGCATCGTGCTTGGCAAGCGTGCGGGAAACTTTTGTAAGTTCCTGCATGAGATTGGTCTTCGTGTGAAGCCGACCAGCGGTATCGCAGATGAGGAATTCAATATTTTTGCGCTGCGCACTCGTCCATGCATCGTAGCAGAGCGCCGCAGAATCCCCTTGGTATTGACTCTTGATCACGTCAATCCCCAGCCGATCTCCCCAGATGCTCAGTTGCTCGATGGCGGCCGCACGGAAGGTGTCCGCTGCCACCAAGACACACGAATGCCGATGCCGCTTGAACCAATACGCGAGTTTGGCCGAGGAGGTCGTCTTGCCCGTGCCGTTGACCCCGACCACAAGAATCGCTTTGGGCTTGGATGGGAGAGGCCGCAGCGGCGGAATGGATGCCGGCAGCACAGCGCGAATCTCATCGCGCGCCACCTCGGCGGCTGTTTCACCGGTGACTTCTTTTCCTCTCGCACGCAGCGCCTCAAGGATTTTCAGAGTCATCGGCACCCCAAGGTCCGCACGAATCAAGACCTCTTCCAACTCATCCCAGTCCACCGGACGACTGGAAAACTTGGCGACGAAGGATTTCAGGAAACCGAGGGCCATAGCGTTAGGACTGTGCTTCGTGGCGGCGACGGATGTTGTCGAGCACGCCGTTTACGAATTTTCCTGATTCCTCAGTGCTGAACTTTTTGGCAATTTCGATGGCTTCATTGATGGCGACCGCTGGCGGAATGTCCTTGCAGAAAAGCAGTTCCTGACACGCAATACGGAGCACGTTGCGATCCACGGCGGACAGGCGTTCAAACTCGTAGTTGCGGGCGGACTCCCGAATCGTGGCATCAATCTCCGCACGATTCGACATCCACCCCTTCAACAACCCTTCACAAAACCGGCGGGCACTGGGGCTCAGCCCGCGCAGACGGTAGAACTCCTCCAGTTGGGCGTCGGTGTTATCCCCCTGGATCTCGCGTTGATACAAATACTGGACTGCGGCCTCACGGGCATCTCGTCGAACTCCCATGGCGGATTACTTGATCTCCTTCAGGGCGCGGGCTGCGGCAACCGCCGCACGGGCGGCCTCCACCCCACGGTTGAATGTCTCATCTATACACCGTGCCTTGGCCTGCTCTTCGTTGTCCACCAAAAGAACTCCGTGAATCACCGGCACCCGATGCACCAAGCTGATCTCCATCAACGAGGTCGTGATCGCCTGCGCAATCAACTCCGCATGAGCGGTCTCACCCCGAAGAATTATTCCCAAAGCAATAATCGCTTGGTAACGATCCAGTTCCGCGATGGATTGCACCATCAGGGGCAGCTCGAAAGATCCCGGCGCGGAGACCAAGGAGATCGTGGCGCCCGGCTCCAGCACATTGAGCTCACGGTAGGCGTGATCCACCAACGGTTGCGTGAACTGCGCGTTGTATTGGCTGGCGACAATACCGAAGGACAGCGATGCCTTCGGTGCCAGCCTCGGACGCATCGGAACGGATTTTGACATGCCGCCATTTTCTCGAAATTCCCGGTTCAAGCAAACAATAACCTCGCAAAAATCCAACCGAGGGACTGAGGCTGCTCCGAAAGGAGAAATTATAAGTTCTGGGACTGACCCTTTTCCGCGGGATCGAGCCACTGACAGTAGGTGGCGGTGAGAGCTTTGCAGATTTCGATAATTCGGAGTTGGGTTTGGTCGAGGTATTGGTGGAGTCCGTCCGTGAAGACGGCTTCGATGTTCATGTAATCCAGGTTCGAGCGCAACATGCCGGAGAGCCTCTCTGCTTCATTCGAGTAGTGTCCTCGTGCGCAGCCGGAGATCTCGTGCAGGGCGAGGTCGAGGTGATCGACACAGAATCGGATGGAACGCGGAAACCGGTCGTGAAGGATCAGGAACTCGGCCACGCCCCAACTCGTGACTTGCGCATGGGAGATTTTCAAAAAGGCCTCCATCCCACTGCACGAGCGGAGCACTGCCATCCACTGCGTGATATCGACATTTCCACCCACACGCTCCCCGAGCGGAAGCAGAATGTGGTATTTGATATCGAGCACGCGCGACGTGGAATCCGCCCGCTCAAGAAATTTTCCGACCTGGAGGAACTGCCACCCCTCCCCATGGGTCATGGTGGCGTCCGTGATCCCTTGGAACGAATGCAGTCCGTCCACCAGCGACCGATAGAACTCAATGGGACTGTCTAGGAATCCGGCCCGTGCGGACGGGCTGTTCAGGAAGAGATAAAGCCGGTTGAGTTGCTCCCACATTTCGCTCGAGATTTGTTCCCGCACCATGCGAGCATTTTCACGGGCAAACGTGAGGCTAGAGATGATCGAGTGCGGATTTTTTTTCTCGAAGGTGACAAATTCCATGACCGCGTCGCCGGAGATGTCCCCGTAAGTCTCGGTGAAGAGTTCGTTCTCTTCCAAGGTCGAAAGAATCGGACGCCAGTGTTGCTGCATCGTTCCGGCATGAGGGTCCTCAAAATCCAGCATGAGCTGGATGTTGACATCAAGCACACGGGCATTTGCTTCAGCGCGCTCCATATACCGACTCAGCCAGAAGCAGGCATCGGCAACGCGGCTCAACATGCGGCCTCCTCTTCATCCAAAACCCATGTGTCCTTGCTTCCACCACCCTGTGAGTAGTTCAACACCAACGACCCCTTGCGCATCGCCACGCGTGTGAGCCCCCCCGGGATAATGGTCGTTTTCTCGCCGGATAAAATATAAGGCCGCAAGTCGATGTGCCGACCCTCGGGGCGTCCGTCCACAAAACACGGCAGTCGGGAAAGTTGGATGACCGGCTGCGCAATGTAGCCGCGCGGGTCTGCAATGATCGCCGCACGGAATTTTTCGATTTCCGCCTTCGTAGCATGAGGTCCGATCATCATGCCGTAGCCGCCACTTTCGTTGGCGGCTTTCACGACGAGTTCAGGCAGATGTTCGAGAATATATTTCTGGTCTTCTTCGACTGAGGAGAGAAACGTCTGCACGTTCGGAAGGATCGGATCCTCACCGAGGTAGTAGCGGATCATGGCCGGCACGTAGTAATACACGACTTTGTCATCAGCA
>JBBQRY010000034.1:0-13041 GCA_038214335.1 Chthoniobacterales bacterium | reverse complement strand
TCGAGGTGGCGGGCAATTTCTTGCGGACGCAAACCAAAGGAAAACTCGGGAGGACTCGCCGCAGCGGTCGCCGCCACCTCCCGCTTCGTCCAGGACTTGTCGGGTTTTTGTTTGCGAAGTTTCTTAGGAATGCCGGCCGAGGTGGGGCCCAGGCTGGAACGGTGGGTAGATTTCATTTACGGTTCTTTTCGTTCAATGTGGTGAAGAGGAGCACCCAGAAGACTTGGATGAAAACGGCTACCGGGATTTGCAGAAACGGAGGCATCGAGTAAACCAGAAGGACACCAGGAATCCACACGCACCAGCCCGCCACGACCACCGGAAAAACTTTTTCATAAATAAAATCGCTGCGGAAAATGGCCTGCCATGCCAAGCGATGGAACCGTGCATCACGTAGGAAAAAATATCCGACAATGATGGGGGCGGAGAGAAACGGGCTAAACACGAACTGGTCCACCGCCATCTTGCGCAGGAGCGTTCCCCAATCGGTTCCTGTGCCAAACCAAATTCCCTGTAGGCGGTAGAGCAGGTCCACGATGATTCCGAAGGCTCCCCACAAGGGTGCGGAGGTGGCGAAGAGCCAGAGGTTGCGGCGGCGGAATTTGCCGGATTGAAAAAATCCGATGCGCAGCAATTCCGGCAGCAATGCGCCCGCAATCACATAGGACAGAAACGAAAAAATGAAGCCGGCCTCCTCTTTGACGTGCGCCACTTCGCTCAGAAAATGCCGGGTTCCTTCGTGCGCCACGTAAAGGGAGAAAAAGACCAGCATCAGGCACTGGAGCAGGAGGCCCGGCAGCAGGTTCGCACGCGCGGCAACTCCCGCCATACGCAGGGATTGGCGGAACGATTTCATTCGGATTCCATAAAAATTTGTCCCGCGCGGCGGCGGGCATGGTGATTTCCCGGCAGGCTCACCTTAGCCGGACCCGATCCGTCGTTGAGAAGCGAGAGCACCCGCCGGGTCTCGGCGAATCCGGGTTCCGGAACCGGACTCCGGCGCAACCACGCAAGGACCAGACGATGCCGGAGCGCCTCTGGCAGACTGCGAAGCTCTGCGCAGCTCAGTGTCTCTGCAGGCTCGGTCGTAGCGGATTCCATCCAGTCGTTCTCCATCCGAAAGATTTCTGCCGCACGAAGAATGGCGGCCCGGTGGCTGTCGCCGAAGACTTCGCGGATCGCGGGCAGCACGAGGTTGCGGATGCGGTTTCGGGTGTGAACGGATTCCGCATTCGTGTGGTCCTCGCGGAAATGAATTTTTTCGGATTCGGCAAAGGCCGAAATTTCAGACCGCGAAACCCCGAGCATTGGACGCAGGATGCGGAGTCCGTTTTGTGTGCTGTCGGCGCGCATTCCCGCAAGCCCTGCCGCGCCCGATCCTCGCAGAAAATGAAACAGGCAGGTCTCGACCTGGTCGTCGGCATGATGAGCGAGAAGAAGCGTGCGGCATCCGCGACGCTTTGCGCACTCCTTAAAAAATGCCCGCCGCAACTCCCTGGCCGCCGTCTCCAGCGAGACACCATCGGCTTTCGCATAGGCGCGGGTGTCGGCTTTGGCGGATTCCATTTCCACCCCCAGTCGCACCGCCGCGCGACGGACAAAATCCGCATCCCGCCGCGAGGCGGCACCGCGCAATCCGTGCTCCAAATGGCAAACAATCAGATGTCGGAATCCGAGTTCACACAGCGCATGCAGCAGGGCCATGGAATCCCGTCCCCCAGAAACGCCAATGAGCAACCGGCGGGATTTTGTCATCCCGGAAAGTGCTTGAGACAACAGATCAAGAAACGAACTCACTGGAAAATTGTGGGGCCGCATCTCAAGCGATGGCGTCCGCTCCAAAATACGGGCGCAGCGCGGGCGGAATCGAGACCGATCCGTCAGACTGCAGTCCGCACTCCAGCACCGCCACATACAGCCGGGCCAGTGCCGTGCCCGAACCGTTCAACGTGTGGGCAAACCGGTTTTTTCCGTCTGCTCCCTTCATGCGCAGGTTCATCCGCCGGGCCTGGTAGTCCCCGAAATTTGAGCAGCTCGAGACTTCGAGGTAGGCGTTCTGCCCGGGAGCCCAGATTTCAATGTCGTAGGTTTTCGCGGAACCAAATCCGAGATCGCCGGTGCAAAGCTCAATCACCCGGTAGTGCAACCCGAGCTGCTGGAGCACGGTTTCGGCATCGGCTGTGAGCAACTCGAGTTCGGACGCGGAGGCTTCCGGCGCACAGATTTTGACGAGTTCCACTTTGTCGAATTGGTGGGTGCGAATGAGTCCGCGGGTGCCGAGTCCGGCAGATCCCGCTTCGCGGCGGAAGCACGGGGTGTAGGCGACATACTTCACAGGAAGCATGGCCTCGGGAAGGATTTCTTCGCGGTGGAAATTCGTCACCGGCACCTCGGCGGTGGGCACCAAAAACAGATCATCGCTCTGACACCGGTATTGCTGGTCGGCGAATTTCGGGAGTTGCCCCGTGCCCACGAGCGCCTCGGGTTTGACGACAAGCGGAGGAGCCATCTCCTTGTATCCATGCGACATCGTGTGAAGATCGAGGAGAAAGTTGATCAGCGCACGCTCCAGCTTCGCTCCTGCTCCAGTGTAACACACGAACCCGCTGCCGCTCATGCGTCCCGCCCGCTCGAAATCAAACAACCCAAGCCGCTCGCCAATGGCAATATGATCCTCCACCCGCTCCAACACAGGCTTCTCCCCCCATGTTCGCAGGATCGGATTCTCCGAAGCATCCCGTCCCACCGGCGTCGTCAGCGAGGGCGTGTTCGGAATCGCCAGCAGCAACTCACGTTGCTTCGTATCCAACTCAGCGACCGTCACATTCAGCGTATCCATCTTGCTGCCGAAGGATTTCACCTGCGCCTCCTGTGCGGAACTGTCCTCCTTCGAGGCACGGAGACGTCCAATTTCCTTGCTCATCCGGTTGCGCTCCGCCTGCAAACCCTGCAGGTCGGTATCCGCCCGGCGACGTTGGGCATCAATGGCTAGCACCGCGTCCACGGCGGATTCATGGCCTTCACCGCGACCGGCAAGCCGGGCTTTGATGGCATCGGGATTTTCGCGAAGAAGTCGAATGTCGAGCATGAGTTGGACAGAATGAACAAATTTGGCACAATGGGGTAAGTAAATTTTTTATATGGCTGCGCAATTCCGTGACTATTACCAAACACTCGGGGTCCAAAAATCCGCCGGGGCTGACGAAATCAAAAGTGCCTTCCGCAAACTGGCACGCAAATTCCATCCGGACACCGCCAAGGACAAAAAGATGGCCGAGGAAAAATTCAAGGAGATCAACGAAGCCTACGAAGTCCTCGGCGATTCTGAGAAACGCAAGCAATACGATGAATTTGGCACCGGATGGCAACAGGGCGGCGGACCTCCTCCGGGCTGGCAGCCCCCCGGCGGCGGCGGCGGATTCCGAAGCGGCGGACGCCCCGGTGGTGGTGGCGTCGAATTTGAATTTGGGGGCACCGGATTCAGTGACTTTTTTGAGCAGATGTTCGGCGGTGCCGCTCGGCAGGGCCGGGGAGGTCGCCGCCCGGGAGGAGTTGGCGGGTATGAGCCTCCTCCACCCCAGCGCGGAGAGGATGTCGAAGCCGATATCATGGTCACCCTCGAAGAGGCCTTCCACGGCTCCACCCGCCAGATTTCCTTCCGCCGCGGACACAATGGAAAAATCGAAACCTACACGGTCAAAATCCCCAAAGGAATCCGCGAAGGACAAAGAATCCGGCTCGCAGGCCAAGGGGAAAGCGGCTCAGCCGGTGCCGGAGACCTCTTCCTGCGCGTCAAATTCCAGCGGCATCCGGATTTCGAAATCGAAGGAGCCGATCTCGTTTATGACCTGGATGTGCCCGCATGGAATGCCGTCCTCGGCTGCGAAGTCCGCGTCCCCACCCTCGAAGGCCGTGCGAAACTCAAGCTCGCCCCTGGCACACAATCCGGAAAAAAACTCCGCCTCCCAGGCATGGGCCTCCCGCTCCCCGGTGGCAAACGCGGCGACCTCTACGCCATCGTCAACCTCACCGTCCCAACCAACCCCTCCCCCGCCGAAAAAAAGCTCTGGGAAGAAATCGCCGCCCTCCAACCAGCCTAAGAAAATCTCAAGATTCCACATGGCGGCAAACCGGAGTCCGAATGGTCTATGAATTGACCTGATGTTATCAAAACGATGCCGGACAATCGTTGCGGACGAGATCAGGAACTCTGAAGTTGCACGTTTCAGCCTGCGGATTGTGCAGCATGGATGAAGTTCCGGACGAGAGTGGGATCTTTGCGGCGGGGCTGACGCTCGACCCCACTGGCGACATCGACAGCTCTTGGGCGGACGGCTCGGATGGCTTCCGCAACGTTCACGGGGTCGAGTCCGCCTGCGAGAAAGATGTTTTTTTCCGGGTGCTCGCGCACACAGGCTCCAACGAGATCCCAATCCGGCCTTGCGCCGGTGCCTCCGTAGCTTCCCGGGGCGTAACCGTCGAGCAAGAGGTAGGGAGAGTCGTAGGACAGTGCGGTTGCGAGAGATTCCGGTCCGGCGACCCGCTGGGCTCTAATCCAATGCTCAAATCCGGCGTCACTGCAAAATCCCGGGGATTCATCGCCATGGAACTGAATGAACTCAAAGCACTCTGCCGAGCGCAGGGATTTAAGGAGCGCAGCAGACGGGTTCACGACGACTGCGACCCGTGCGGGAGAGCCTCCAAGGCGTTGAATCCATGGAAGTGCAGTGACGGCATCCAACGCGCGGGAGGAACCCTCAAAAAAATTGAACCCAAGGGCATCGGCTCCTGCGTCGCGGCAGAGGTCGGCATCCTCGGGACAGGTGATGCCGCAAATTTTGATATGGATGGTGCCAGAATCGAGGAACCTCATGGGCGACATCCCTGTGGATGGTTGGGGGAGCTGCCTACGCTGCGCCTCATTCAATCGTGCGCGCGTCGGCTTTTTTCATCCCGGGATGGTGGGTGATCGCGTGGATCCGTCCATCGCTGGTGCGGAAGAACGAACTCAATACCCAGCTCACGAGGCTGATGATGATCGCCCCGAAGAATGCGCTCCAAAATCCGTCCACGCTGAAGGCCGGAATGAGCTTGGCCACAAACTGGAGAAGGAGTGCGTTGATGACAAAAATAAAGAGCCCCATCGTGACGATGATGAACGGAAGGCTCAGCAACATAAGGATCGGACGCACGAACGCGTTGATGATTCCGAGCAGGAGCGAGGCCACCAGAAGTGCACCGAAGGGTTCGCATTTCATGCCGGGCACCACGTTTGTCGCTACAAACACCGCGACCGTCGTCACAAACCAGCGGATGAGGAAAGGAATCATCTCTTGAGCGTAGAGAGATGGTCGGTTTTTTGAAGCACAATTTTGCCGCCGCCAGTGAGGGTGATGCCTGATTTGTTCCTCATGGATTCCCTTTTTCCTTGAGGCGAGGCGGATTCCACGGCAGAAACAGAGGCACCATGTCCAAGAAAAAATCCGACAAGGAAGCTATCGAAAAGAAGCCTGCCCGTAAGAAAGCCACCGCTGCGACGAAGCCCAAGGAGGTCAAAGCGGTCGTCGCGAGCGAGCTCACTGCGTCCGTCTCGAAGCCGGTCAAGAAAGCACCCCGCGCCAAAAAGTCTCCTGCCACTCCGCCACCGGACGCGGTGGTCATTGAAGACAAGGATATTGATCTGCGGGCCTACTACATTGCCGAGCGCCGTCACAAGATGGGATGGGTCGGAGACTCGACTGGCGACTGGGTCGAGGCCGACCGCCAGCTTCGTGCCGAGGCCTCAGTGAAAAAATAGCCGTTTTCCCATCCCCCCATTGCCATGCCATCCGGGAACATCATTCTCACCGGTGCCCGCGGCCGACTGGCCTCAGTGCTGGCCCAGAACCTTGGTTCCCCGATCGTTCCAGTATCCCGCACCGGCGGCGAGGGGTTCCTTCTGTATGAAGATCTTCTCCACTCCGGGCTGCTCCGGCAACCGGGGGTCGTTCTGCATACCGCATGGAGTTCCGTCCCCGCAACCGCTGGCCACCATCCAGAGTCCGCATGGACAGAAGATCTCCCACTCATTGCGAAGTTGCTCGTTGAAATGGCCGCCGCCCCCGCCGAGTCGCGTCCTCTGTTTGTTCTCTTTTCATCCGGGGGTGCCATTTATGGAGAGCGCTCCACGCCAGCAATCGAGACGGATGCGCCCTCTCCGCACGGATGGTATGGACTCGGAAAGCTGGCCGCAGAGCAACTGGTGACCGCCTTTGCGGCGCAGAACGGAATCGACACCTGCATCCTTCGGATTTCCAACCCGTATGGATTTTCTTTCTCACCGGAAAAACCTCAGGGGATCGTCGGCGCGGCGCTTCATGCGCTGAAATCCGGACGCCCACTTTCTTTGCTTGGAGATGGGGTTTCACGGAAGGATTTTCTCCACATGGAGGATCTGACGGCGGCAATTCGCATGGTGATCGAAAAACACCAAACCGGATGTTTCAATATCTGTTCCGACCAATCCACCTCGATGCGCGAACTCCTTGCCATCATCGAAAACATCGTAGAAAAAAAGATTCCGACCCAGTCCATCCCTGCGGCGGAGTGGGATGTTCAGTCCAGCTTGCTTTCCGGACGAAAATTTGAATCTTTCACCGGATGGAAACCGCGTTGGACGCTGGAAGACGGACTGGCCTCGGTGGTTTTACCTGCTTTTAAATCCTGATCGCGAGCGTGAGAGCGGTTCGCCAACATGCCATCAGTTGCTCCCTGTCTTCACTTCAATAATGTCGTGCGGCGCACTCTCTTTCATTCCTGCGCTCGTGAGACGGGTGAAGCGGGCCTTGTTGCGTAGTGCCTCAAGGGTCGGAGCTCCGAGATAGCCCATACCGCTTTGCAAACCCCCCGCAAGCTGCGCAAGCACAGATTCCACCGGAGCAGAAACCTCCTTGAGTGCTTCCACCCCCTCGGCAGCAGATTTGCGGGTCGCGTCTTTGGAATGCCCATAGCGCGCGGCACTTCCTGCTTTCATGGCCGCATGGCTGCCCATCCCACGGTATTGTTTGTAGAACTTGCCGCTGATTTCCATGATCTGCCCGGGTGCTTCCGGACAGCCGGCCAGAAGGCTTCCGCAAATGACCGCATGAGCCAGCGTGAGCGCTTTGACAATGTCGCCGGACTTGGTAATGCCGCCATCCGCAAGGAGGGTGACACCGCACTGCTCGGCGGCTTTTGAGCAGACGTATAATGCCGTGAGCTGGGGAATCCCAACTCCCGCGACCACCCGTGTCGTGCAGATCGAGCCCGGACCCTGACCAACTTTCACCGTATTTGCGCCGCACTGTGCAAGGAATTCGACCCCTGCGGCACTCGTCACATTTCCTGCGATGATCGGCAGCGAGGGGAACGCATCCCGAATCCCTTTCACCGAGTCCCCCACCCCCTTGGTGTGTCCGTGCGCCGTCGAGACGGCCACAGCGTCCACACCGCGATCCACCAGAGCCTCCACATGCTCGAGTAAAGCCGCACGGTCGTGGGCTCCCGTCGTGGCATCGCGCGGAGCACTCACCGCCGCACCACACAACAAGCGAAACTTTTCATCCCGCGCAGGTTTCGTCTGCAACGAACGCTCCTGAGTAATGCGCTCGATATCGCTGAGCGTGAAAAGTCCTCGCAGGCAATCGTCGCGGTCCACAACAAGCAGCTTGTGAATGCCAATGTGATCGGTGAAAAATTGATCCGCATGGGCAATCGGATCATCCCCCAGCGCGTCTTCGCAGATCGTCAGCACTCCCGCGCGCGGGATCATCGCCTCAATCACCCGGCGGGGGGCGAAACGCGGACGCACACAATGGCCAGGGAGCAGACCCAAGAGAACGCCCGTTTCATCCACGACAGGAAAGGTGCTGAACGAAAATTTCTTCTCCTCAATCAGTGCCAGGATTTCGCCGATTTGCTGATCTGGACCGACCTTGATCGGCTCCCGGATCAGCCCGTGAACATGGTTTTTGACCCGCGAAACCTCCGAAATCTGCTGCCGAGCGGACATGTTATAATGGATGAGTCCGAGTCCGCCATTGAGCGCAAGGGCCTTCGCCATGCGTGACTCCGTGACCGTATCCATATCCGCCGAAACAATCGGCAGATGCAACGAGAGCCCCGGCGCAAGCGTGGTCTCAAAATTGGCATCTTTCGGCAGAATCTCCGAATACAGTGTTGCCAACGAGACATCGTCGTAGGTCAACGAGGCCCCACCTTGCGAAACAAAAAATTCATCGGCAGGACGATAAAACAATCGGTCCCATTCCCCGGCAGATTGCGGCGTGATGCGTTCCATGCGGCATCATGCAGGCGACAGCACCAAAAAATCAAGCGGGAAATTTTTTAGCAGAAATTTATGTCGCAGAATTATAAGCTATGGGACTGACCCTTTCCTGTGCGTCCATGCTTCCATCATCACGAATTGCATCGACTTGCTCATTTCGAGGCTGCTTTCTGGGTGTTAACACCTTTGAAGGTGTTAACACCTGATTGGAGAAGAATACGGACCATTTGTGACATGGACCGCTGTTCAGTTTTTGCCAGCTGAGCGATTCGGTTTTTTAATTCCGTCTCGATTTTGGCAGACAGGTGCAGTGTTGGTGTGTTCATAATTTTTTACTCCGATTTCAATGAGATGCTTTACGACATCGCTGATGTGTTGCAGTCCGAGCTCTGACTGAATTCCGCGCAGATCGGCAGCAAGCTGCGAATCAACCCATGAGTTGATTTGCTCTTTCCCGTCTGCTCGTTTGCTTGGCATGATTCAAAATTATCAAAAGGTGTTAACACCGTCAATATTTATTTTCACTTTTTTTGAGGTTGCCTGTTCCACGTAGAACTATTTGTTTTTCAACGGTTTGCAGCTTGGCACAGTTTAAGCTTACTCATTTTCCGTGCCAACTTATCGGGATTGTCAAACTTATTTTGCGTGATTTTTTTGGCAAATCAGCTACCGCATCCAAATGCAAATTTGTGAGAATTGTGGTGAAAAATGGGACGGACCAAAACGAATGACTTGCCCGAAGTGCTTTCAGTTCATGGCCTCAGCACACGCACAGCCCGTTTATTCTGCACCTCCCGTATTACCTCGAACACAGATTCAAAATTTAGAGATGGCTGCAAAAGTCCTCATGATTATCTCGTTTGCGCCGTGCATTGGAATGGTTGCCGTAGTGCCCGGCATCATAGTCGGCACCATCCTTATAACACGGGACAGAACGTCACTAGGGATTACAAGTATGATCATATGCATCATCGGTGGCCCAATCTCATACTTTACGTTCATGTTTCTTGGTATGCTGTTCAGTCTTGCGGCTGTCGGAGCAGCCGCAAGCATCAAATAACCCACCATTCCCTCGCCTGCCGTTTGGTAACAGCTTCTGCATAATTGGAATAAACCATCTCGGAACTGGTGTGGCCGAGTTGATGGGCAGTCTTCCCAGAATCTTGCCACTGCGCGAGGTGATACGAGGCGAACGAATGCCGGAGCGCATTTTGCGGCCAGCGCGACCAATCCATTTGCCGACAAACACGCTGACATTCCAGGACAAAGCCAGTTCGGCCCATAGTGACCACTGGACCGGTTCTTCCTGCAGGAAGATGCCGGAGACAGGCGGGCGTGATTTCAACATATCGATGCCTCATTCCCCGCGTCCGCTTGATGACGTCCTCCCCAACGTGGATTTGCCGCTCTGACCGATGCACAGCTATCCAATCCAGCCGCTTGATCTCAATCGTCCGCAGTCCGGCAAATCCTCCCAGGGCAATCCATGCGCGGAACCAATCGGTCATTTCACAAGCAAGAAGTTGCCGCATTTCCTCGGGCGTCAAAATTGACTTTGCGGCCCTCCCCTTGTGTTCGGGCTCCATTTGATCGAATGGGTTTTCCCGCAGAAACTGGTAACGGATTGCCCATCGGTAGAGACTTCGGCACTCGGAGAAGACTCCGAACCGGGACCGCTGGGAAAGTTTCAGGCCATCGAGCCAACGCTTGGCCGCCCAAGGATTGACTTCATCAGCCGGCCGAGGGCCGAAAGCCAGCCGAAACTTTTCGAGACGATGCTTCAAAGTCGTGACGGCCCGAACCGACTGCCGAGACGATTTCTCTTTGAGCAACAGCGCGACCAGCTCAGCAACGGTCATGGCACCCGACGCCGCCCGAACGGTCAGACCAACCGATTTACCTTGAGCTTGCGCGAGGGACTTTTCTGCAATCCACGTCTCGGCACTCTCGATATCAGGAAATGAAATCCGTTTGCGCTTCCCACCGGAAAGACTGCCCGGAATCAGGATTTCCCAAGTTCCCCGATCTTCCCGCAAATACGGACGCAGTTGCGACCAGCGCTTTTTTCGATTCATCCCCGATATCTGGTGGATGTTTGGAGGATAATCAAGGAAAATCCATGTCTAGTTATATCGAATCATTCGCAGTTTTATGCAGTTTTATGCAGTTGCAAACCCTGATAAATACAGAGGTTGCCGAAGGTTCCGGAATTCATGCCCATCGGTAGAGGGAATGGTGCGCGATGCAGGGTTCGAACCTGCGACTTCCTGCGTGTGAAGCAGGCGCTCTACCACTGAGCTAATCGCGCAAACCGTTATTTATAGATTGCTTACGAAAGAGGAAAATCTTCAACAATCTGTCTTGTAACCCGATTTAGCAACCTGCTCCCTTGCAGGCATGAGAACGCCGCAGAAAGCAGAAGAATCGGAGTGGAAGAAAATCGGACCATGTCTTTATCGCTATAACGGAGGCAAACACTACGCAATCATCAAACAAGGCGTCAAGCAAATCCGACAGCAAATTCGACATGAGGATTCAGGTCATCCCGCCCGCAGCTTCGTCGTTTTTCCCTTCACCCAGCGGCCTCGAATTCGGATGTCCTTCGGCGTGGCGGGAACGCCGCGTTCGTTGCGGTGGAGGTGAGCCGTCAGGAGGTCCACGCCTGCGGCGGCTACGCTCTCGAGTTGAGCATCAATGCCGGACCAATCTGCTTCCGGGGGCGCGAGGTCAAGGTGGGCAAGGCCGATGTCGGAGGGAATGCGCAATCCCAACTCAGAGATCCAATCCCTGACTTCGATGTTCTGGCAGATGACAACGTCGGGCTTTTTTTTCGGAAGCCATTTCAAAAATTTCCGGTGATGAACTTCCATCAGCGAGTCGATATTCCATCGCAGCCATTCCACGGGAATTCGCTGAGCGGCCGGAAGTGACTGGATCCAGAAATTGAATGCGGCGGCACTTTCCCCCGCAGCACGCGCCTCAATCCAGCTATTGGGCCAAAAGGCAGGTCGCTGATAGCCGGCATTCTTCAATTCTTCGAGTAGAACAAGCATATTTCCATAATGATCCGGGTTCGTTCGATGGAAGGGAATGTGCCGAAGATCCAGCATCGAGCGGTCGGCGTGTTGATACTCCGCACCGATGAACACCATTGCGAAATCTTTGAGGCTTTCGATGGATGAGTCGAAGGTCTGCGGGTGGGCCGAAAGCAGAGATGCGAAGGCGAGAATTCCCCGCGCCTTGAGAATCCTCAGTGTGGAGACCAACTTCTTGCGTCGGTCTGCATGATCCTCTCCGGCAATGGAAAATTCCTCAACTTGGTAGCCAAGAGATTCCGCTCGGGCCACAAAGGCTGAATACAGCGGGGAAATCCGCGGAAAGCTTTTCAAGCTGGGTGCGGTTTCCCAATCGTTCAGAACCGCGATCACCGACTGGAACGACGGCGCTGAGCGCGCACGCACGACCTCCCAGTGCGCGGCCATCATGGGATTGGGCCGGTAGCCCATGCGCGCGGCCTCTTCCTTCACCCGCTGCCGGGTATGCTCCGAAATGCGAGGGTGCTCTCGGAGAGCGAGGGAAATCGCGCCGATGCTCAGTTGGCCACTCCGCTGCGAAATCCCGAATGGTCACGGGGCGGCCAGAATTAGTCATCTGATGAGAATCCTAATCACAGGCCGTCCCGATTTCCAGAATCTTTCTTATTCAGTGAACACTTTGATGTCGTCCACATCGAGAGTGCCGGAGCTGAGATAGAGCCCAGGCTGAAGGACGAGCATCTTGGCACCTGCGGGCACAGGCACCGACTTCTCGACTTCCTGCCATTCGCCGCCGGTGTTTTCTTTGAGCCGCAGGGTCCCGTTGGCGACTTGGGTTGTGCCATCAGCCATCACGAACATCGGGTCATTCTGAACACCTGCCCATTCTGGTGCGCCAGCACCAATCTTGAGATCGGAGACGCGCCAGCGCATCGAGATGGTGACCGAGGCGGGTGCCGTTTCCGGAAGCTTCAGAGGGATGTAGGTGCGAAGAATTCCGCTGAACCCCTCGGGCGCAATCATGCGCAGAAAGGTCGAGTCTCCCTCCTTCTCTGTGTTCACTTGGCAGCTCTTATTTTTGAAATCACCGGGCTCGATATAGAGAACGCCCTCCTCGGCGGAAAGAGGACCGGCTTTGAACGGCTCCGCTTTGAGTGTGACCGGAGACTCGAAGTTGCCTTCGGGGAAAAGATTGTCGTCGGCCTTTGCGCAGATCGGAGCGCAGGTAATGAGTGTTGCAATGATGTATTTTTTCATAGTTGGATTTTGGGTTGTGGTTTGCGGAGAGGTTGCTTACCACCTGTAGTAGCGGTAAGGATTGCCTCCAAGTTCGAAGTCTTCCTTAAAATCGGAATGGTAGAGGTTGGCGGCTTTTTTGCCAGTGGCAACGGCGCGCAGAAACATCTCTTCTGGAAGACCATGCACGCCGCCTTGGGTGTCGGGTGCGAACTCCCGTATCGCCACCAGAGCCTTGCCGCCTTTGACGAGAGCACCGGGAATACGGTATCGGCGCGGCTGATTCCAACTATCCTTGATGGCGGGGCCAGTGCTTCCGACTTCCTTTCCGTCGAAGTAAGTGGAATCAAAGGATTTCACACGAGCGACTCCTATCTGCAAAATCTTACCCTCCCATTCCGCAGGCACATCAACGGTTTTGCGCCAGACGGTTTCGCCGTTCACCTTGTCGAGGGGGGGATACTA
>JBBQRY010000033.1:0-13108 GCA_038214335.1 Chthoniobacterales bacterium | reverse complement strand
CGAGAGTGGAGACCGTCTTCTGCTGCGTGTGGCGGACGTGCTTCGGATGGTGGTGCGGAAGGATGACATGTTGGTGCGATTTGGCGGCGATGAGTTTGTTGTGGTTTTGCCGGATTGCGCGGTGTCCGATGCGGTGGTCATCGGAGAAATGATCCGGGAGAAAGTTGAGGATCTCGTCTTTGCGGAAAATGCGAGATCGTTCCGAATTGGAGCATCCATCGGGGTGGTCGGCATCGACGGCACCCGCGAGCCCCACGAGGTGCTTGGCATTGCGGATGCCGCCTGCTATGCCGCGAAATCCGGCGGACGCAACCGAGTGGAACTGTATTGTGAAACCGGCGGCGCACTGGAGACCCTCGTTTCCGACAATGATTGGTCCTCGCGGATCAAAAACGCTATGCAGGATGGCACCTTGAAAATTTATTTTCAGCCTGTCATCTCCACGATCGGGCATACGATTCTCTGCCATGAAGTGCTTCTCCGCTTGGCCGACCGTCCAGATTGCGAGCCCGTCCACCCGTTGGCTTTCATGAACTCGATCCAGAGGTCGGGCCAGATCGCCCGCTTGGACCGATACGTGATCACGCGAGCAGTTCAATCCATGTCTGCTCGTCCCGACGCCCACCTCTCGATCAACATTTCTGGAAGCTCCTTTGCGAATGAGGATTTTGCGGATTTTGTGGAGCAGACATTGCGGGAGCATGGGGTCGGGCCCGAGCGGATCATTTTTGAGCTGACCGAGAGCGAGGTCGTGGCCAATCTCGAGCAAGCCTGCGGGGTGATGACCGCCCTTCGGAAACGCGGATTCCGGTTCGCACTGGACGACTTTGGAACCGGGCTTTCCTCGCTCAACTACCTCCGCTGCCTGCCGCTGGATATGCTCAAGGTGGAGGGATCGTTTGTGCGCGAACTCCACGCCGACCTTTTCAACCAAGCCATCGTGCGTGCTGTCCAAACCCTGGCCTCTGCTCTAAAAATCCCGCTCATCGCGGAATACGTCGAGTCGCGCGAGGTCTTCGATCTCCTTGCCGCCATGGGCGTCGAATATGTACAGGGCTACCTCTCCGGCAAACCACGCGCCACCCTCTACTTGGAGTCGGAGCTTTTTCAACCGTAATCAGGGCGTGCGGTGCTGGTCGTCGAAGTTGAGGTAGGTATAGAGCGAGAGGCTTTTCTCGTAGCCCTCGAGGAGCCGCATGGCCTCGGAAGGTTTGAGCCGATCGGATTTGATGGCGGCGTCGGTCTGGGCCTTCATCCGGCGGGCGAGCTCGTTGACATCCCACTGAGTGAGCGAAAGAACCTGCCCAACCGTGCTGCCGGGAAGGATTTCTTCGACGTAGTAACCCGAATCCTCATCCTGATCGAGGTAGATGTGCATCTCGTTGACACGTCCGAAAAGGTTGTGGAGGTCGCCCATGATGTCCTGATAAGCGCCTGCAAGG
Organism: Chthoniobacterales bacterium; assembly: GCA_038214335.1. Lineage (GTDB taxonomy): Bacteria > Verrucomicrobiota > Verrucomicrobiia > Chthoniobacterales > Terrimicrobiaceae > QYQL01. Next base: position 11,666 of record JBBQRY010000033.1, on the reverse strand, counting down.
AAGAATCCGATGTAGTAGGGCTGGCCGGCTTTCCAGCGGTGCAGCGGAAGGGTTTCCTTCACGTCTTGGAGGTCCACAAACTTGGCTACCTTGCCATCGGAGTCGCAGGTGATATCGACCAGCGTGGCGTTCCGGTCCGGCAGCTCGTTGAGCCGGTGGATTGGCATCACGGGGAACAACTGGCCAAGCGCCCAGTGATCAAGAAGGGATTGGAAGACCGAGAAATTGCAGAGGAACTGGTCCCCGAGCGCAATTTCCATCTCCTTCACTTCCTCCGGAATATAACGCATCGTGCGATACATCTCGACGATGGATTCCGCAATTTGCCAATAGATCGTTTCAATCCGGGCTTTGGCTCGCAGGTCGAGCATGCCGAGGTCGAACATCGACTGAGCGCGTTCCCGGATTTCCTGCGCGTCATGCAGGTTCTCGAGGCGGTTCTTCTTATTGAAGTCGTTTCGGATTTCCAAAATGTCGCTGACAATTTGGGGATCATCCGCTGCGGGCACGACCGGCAGGCTCCGGCTGTTTTTTTCAATCGATCCGAACGTCTCGACGATCAGGACCGAGTGGTGCGCGACAATCGCCCGTCCGCTTTCGCTGACTAGCGTAGGGTGGGGGACGGACTCCGAATCGCAGACCTCCATGACAGTATAGACGATGTCGCGCGCGTATTCGTTGAGGGAGTAATTCGTCGAGCTGTCAAACGTAGTGCGCGAGCCATCGTAGTCCACCCCAAGACCGCCGCCAACATCAAGGTATCCGAGCGCATGGCCCATCTTCGAGAGCTTGGCATAGAATCGCGCGGCCTCGCGGGTCGCGCGCTTGATCGTGCGGATGTCGGGCACCTGGGAGCCGACATGAAAGTGAACCAGATTCAGGCAATGCGCCAAGCCGGCCTCATGGAGCATGTCGCTAGCCTCAACAAGGTCCGCCGTCGAAAGTCCGAATTTTGCGTTCTCGCCTCCACTGGTCGCCCATTTCCCAGCACCCTTGGAGAGCAGGCGCACACGAAAGCCGATCATCGGCTCGACACCCATTTCCTTGGAAACCCTTAGCACCTGCACGAGTTCTTCGAGCTTTTCCACGACCAGGATCACTTTCTTTCCGAGCTTGCGTCCGAGCAGGGCGTTGTGGATGAAGCTGGTGTCTTTGTAGCCGTTGCAGATGACCAGGCTCTCGGGATCGGAATGCAACGACAGCGCGGCCAGCAGCTCGGGCTTGCTGCCCGCCTCAATGCCGAAATGCCATGGCTGCCCGGCATCCAGGATTTCCTCCACCACCTCACGAAGCTGGTTCACCTTGATCGGAAACACCCCGCGATACACCCCCGCATATCCCATCTCGGCAATGGCTTCGCCAAAGGCCGCATTGATGATCTCGACCCGATCTCTCAGCAGATCATGAAAGCGCACCACCAGCGGAAAAGGCAGCGAGCGCGACTTCGCCTCTGCGACGATTTCCATGAGGTCGATCTGCTCGCTGTTGCGCTTGGGCTTCACCACGACGTGGCCCGCACTGTTGATTCCGAAATATCCGCCCCCCCAGCGGTCCACGTTGTAAAGAGAAAGAGCGTCTCCGGTATCGAATGTGGTCATGGAAAATTAGACGGAAAAAGGGTTGCGGATGGTGGTGGCGCGGCAGGTGAAAACCGAGATTTCCCTGTCAGAGAAATACGGAGCGAAGGATCGAGCGGAATTGAACATTTTGTGCCCCCCACTTGCAACCCCTAGCGGCCCGGAGATCAAGAATTATTCTCAAAACTTTTCCCTCTTCAATTGCGCTGTGGTGAGCCCATGGCGATGCGATTCGCAATTCCGTCAGAAATAAATTGACCAATCTATGTGTTGTGGTCAAGTGGCCGCATCAACCCCGCCGAGATACAATATGCGTTGCCCTAAGTGTGGCACATTAGAAGACAAGGTGATTGATTCGCGCCTTGCGAAAGACGGTGCCAGCATCCGCCGCCGTCGCGAGTGCCTGCATTGCGAGCTGCGCTTCACGACTTACGAGGAGCTGGAGCGCCTCGAAATGCGCGCCATCAAGCGGGACGGACGCCACGAGCCCTTCGACCGCCAGAAACTGCTTGGCAGCCTGGTGAAGGCTTGCGAAAAGCGCCCCATTGGCATTGAGGACATGGAACAGGCCGTCGAGGAAATCATCCGAGATATCGAAAGTGGGCAGGAGCGTGAAGTGCCGACCCACATGATCGGTGCCCGCGTGATGGAAAAATTGCACACGATGGATCCCGTTGCTTACGTGCGCTATGCGTCGGTTTATCGGCAATTCCAAGAAATCGGCGACTTCATTGACGAGATTCAATCTTTTGAAAAACGCGCCGGACGAACACCGGCCCAGCCGGAGCTTTTCAAACCATGATTGCGCTCCGCGACAGCCTTCCGCTGGTCCGATTTCAGGACGGAAGCGTGATGAATTTCGAGCGAAGCTGGCTCTCAACTGCACTTGTTCGCGCGGCGGAGACCGCCGGCTACAAAAAATGGTGGCTGGCCGATCATGTGACCGAGAGCGTCACAAACTTCCTTGAACAGGATTTTGATGCCAGCGTGGTGACGATCTGCCGCATCGAAAAAGCCGTGCAATCGGTCCTGCAGGTCATTGGGTATTCGGATGTCGCGCTGCACTTCCGCACGGCTCCTCCGCCGGTGAGGATTTCATTGGCAGAAATTGCGCGGGATGCCGGAGATGGCTACGAGCTTCTGTTTTTTGAAAAACTGCGGGCGAAACTGCGGGACGTGATTTACTCCGAAACGCGCGAGGTCGAAATCTGCGACCTGCACCGCTGCGTGAAACTTCTGCGCTCTGCAAAAAGCTGGCGGCAGGATTGCTCACGGCTGCGGGGCGAAATTGTCTCCTTCGTGCGCGGAGAAATCGATCTCAGCCACCGCTCGGATGACCTCCACCTCCAACTCTCATGACCATTTTTGAAAAAATCCTCGCCCGCGAAATTCCGGCGGACATTGTGCATGAAGATGACACGTGCTTTGCGTTCCGGGACATCTCCCCGCAGGCCCCGGTCCATATTCTCATTGTGCCAAAACGCGTCATTTCGCGGATTGGAGAAGCGGAGCAATCCGATGCCGCCACTCTCGGACATCTCTTGTTGGTTGGAAAATCCCTTGCGGCGTCCGAGGGGATTGCCGAGTCCGGATTTCGCCTCGTTATCAACAACGGTCCGCATGGCGGCGAAACGGTGCCGCATTTGCACGTCCACCTCATGGGCGGACGCGAGATGACCTGGCCTCCGGGTTAGTAAAACCTTGGAGGCTGGCCGGTGGATTCCAGCACCGAGAGCCAGATGTCTTGGCCGGGATCCACATTCCGCCGGGCGGAGGTGACGACAGCAATGGGCACATGCACATAGACGCTGTGCCAGCGTGCGACGGTGAGTCCCGTCTTGCCGGCCATACCGGCATGGACCGCAGCCTGAGCAAGGCGCATGCAATAGATGCGATCCGATGGCGCGGCTGGCACGCTGCGGATCATGTAGCTCGGGTCGATGTATTTGAGGGTGAGCGCGGTGCCGCACTCTTTGAAATGTGTCGCGAGGCGTTCCTTGAGTAAGTTCCCGATATTTCCAAGGCGCAGATTGCCGGAGGCATCCGTCTCACCGGAAGATCCAAGATGCTCCTGGCCCGCGCCTTCAGCGACAATGATCACCGCATGGCCGCGTGAAATCACGCGCTGGCGCATCATCTCAAGGAATCCATGAGGTCCATCCAAGGCAAACGGAACCTCGGGGATGAGCACTGCGTTCACCTCCCCGCTAGCCAAGGCGGCAGCGCAGGTAATAAATCCGGAGTGGCGACCCATGAGTTTCACAAGGCCGATGCCGTTGCGCGCACTTCGGGCTTCGGTATGGGCGGCATGAACGGCTTCCACAGCCTCGGCGGCTGCCGTCTCGTAGCCGAAACTCTTGTCCATGTAGATCATGTCGTTGTCGATCGTCTTAGGCACCCCGACCACTGCCATCCGTGCTCCGCGACGACGCGCCTCAACTTCGATATCGAGTGCTCCGCGCTGACTGCCGTCCCCGCCGATCACAAAAAGGATGTTCACGTCCAGTTCCTGCAAGCGGTCCACCATGCGTAGCACATCCTGCGGACCCCGTGAGGTCCCGAGCCATGTGCCGCCGAACTCGTGAATGTTAGCGACCGCGTCGGGCGTCAGGTTGACAATCGGATGTCCGTATTCTGGAATCATTCCCTCGAACCCATAAGGAATCCCATAGATCCGGCGCACGCCATACCGGTAATAGGCCTGCATGACAATCGCCCGGATCACGTCATTGAGTCCCGGACAAAGCCCCCCGCAGGTCACAATCGCGCAATTCGTTCGCGCAGGATCAAAATAGATTTTTTTGCGGGGTCCGGCGACTTCGAAACAAGGGAACTCGCGGCCTTCGGCGATCAGGCGCGAGACATCTGGAAGCTCGTGTTGCACAAGAACCCGGTGGTCATCGGTATAAAACGCATGGCCAGGCGTGCATTCCTTCATGAACCCCTCAAGCGGCGAGGAAATGAGACGATCGCCCAGATGGCGAATCGTCAGGTCCGACGGGTCAAGTGATTCCATGAGGCCGCTTATTTCTTATCCGCATCAAGGGCGGCGCGAACGAGGCCCTCGATTTCTGCATAAAGTGCGGCATCCGCCTTGAGTGCCTCTTTCGCGGCGTCACGTCCTTGAGCCAGTTGGTTGCCTTTGTAGCTGAGCCATGAGCCGCGCTTTTCCAGGATCCCCTTCTCAATCGCCAGATCCAGAAGTGAGCCCGCGCTGGAAATCCCCTCGTTATACATGATGTCGAATTCCGCCTCCATGAAGGGCGCGGCCACTTTGTTTTTCACAACTTTCACTTTCGTGCGGTTGCCGCTCACTGAGCCATCGCTGTTCTTGATCGCGCCAATGCGGCGGATGTCCACACGCACGCTCGCGTAAAATTTGAGCGCCTTGCCTCCGGGGGTGGTCTCGGGATTGCCAAACATGACGCCAATCTTTTCACGGATTTGGTTGGTGAATACACACACGGTGCGGGACTTCGAGATGAAGGCGGTCAGCTTGCGCAGGGCGTTGCTCATCAAGCGGGCTTGGGCCCCGACGACTGCGTCGCCAATCTCGCCTTCGAGCTCGGACTTCGTCACGAGGGCGGCCACCGAGTCGAGAACAATGATGTCCACAGCATTCGACCGGACGAGGGTCTCCAAAATCCTCAGGGCCTCTTCTCCAGAGCTGGGTTGAGAAACAAGCAATTCATCCAGATTCACGCCAAGCTTCTGCGCGTATTGCGGATCAATCGCATGCTCGACATCAATAAACGCGGCCAAGCCTCCGCGCTTCTGCGCTTGGGCAACCGCCGTGAGCGTCAGCGTGGTTTTTCCGGAGGATTCTGGCCCATAAATTTCCACGATACGTCCGCGTGGGAAGCCGCCAACCCCAAGGGCCCTGTCGATGAGAATGTTGCCGGTGGGAATGACATCCACGGGAGAGACGCTGTTGTCGCCAAGGCGTCGGATCGCCTCGCTGCCGTAGTCTTTTTCGATCTGCTGAAGCGCGAGTTCTAGGCTTTTCGCCCTAGCGGCGGATGTTTTGTCTTGCGTCGAGGAGTCGTCGGATTTTGCCATAAAATGTTGGATGGGATATTGAAATCACCAGAAGCTTTGCGGAACCTGGATTTTGTCGCCGGGCTTGAGTTTGAGATCCTTCGTCGGATCTTTGCGCACATCTTTGATGTTGATAACGGTGACTTTGCCGTCGCGCAGGAGTTTGACTTTCGACTGGTCGGCATACTCGGTGAAGCCACCCGCCGCAGTGATTGCTCCAAGCACCGTGAGATCCGCCGTAAACGGAACCCGCTGCTGGGAACGCACATCTCCGCCCACATCCACAAAACGTGCAGTGGTCGGAACCGAAAGCGTGATCGACGGATTCGTGAAAATCTCCTGCGATTTGTAGGTGGTTTCGATGAGTGCTTGAAGTCCGGATTGCGTGGCTCCCATGGCACGAACTTTTCCAATGTGGGGCAGGTTGATGTAGCCGTCGCCATCCACGGTATAGATTCCAGTCACTTGGCTGACATCCTCGGAAGGCACACCGCCAATACGGATCTCAATCTGATCTCCTGCACGCAGCACCGCATCTTGCGCAAAGCCTGTGCTGAAGAACAATGTCGAGAGAGCAAGGAGCGAAGCTACCCTCAACGTGCGGACGCTCCGACTCTTCAGGCAGCCCACAAAGCGAAAATTAATAAGCGTCTTCATCATCGGATTCATTTTTCTTGGAGTCAGCGGATGCAATCACGGCGTCAGGTTTCCGCCGGGCCTTGCGTTTGTCACCCTTTGCGCCCTTGTGGTAGTAGTTGTAGTAGCTGGTGTAGTATTCGTAGTGCTGGTCATGCCGCACATCGACGTTGTTGAGCACGACGCCAAGGATGGTTCCTCCCACGTTGGTCACCGCCTGCTTGACACGCTGCAACATCGCGCGCGGGAAACGACGGTGCTGGACCACAATGATCGTGAGATCCATCGCACTCGACAGCACGGAGGCATCGCTCACACCAAGGATGGGCGGAGAATCGAAGAAAATGATATCGAACCGGCCTTTGACTTCCTCGATGAGCTCGACCATGCGCTGGGAGTTCAGGATGCCGACCGCATCAGTCGGAAGTTGGCCGCTCGTCATGAGATAGAGGTTATCCACTTTCGTGAGATGGACGACTTCCTCAAGATCAATTTCGGTTGTGAGGTAGTCGCTCAAGCCGGACTCGTTTTCAATGCCAAACAGCCGATGCTGCGAGGGTCTCCGCAAATCAGCATCAACCACCAGCGTGGTGTATCCACCCTTGGCAAATGTGTAGGCCAAGTTGATCAAGGTGGTGGATTTTCCTTCGCCGGCGCCACCGCTGATCACGGTGATCGTGTTGGCTTCGGGGGATTTGCGATTGAACTCGATGTTCGTGCGCATGATCCGGTAGGCTTCGGCATCCGGATTGTCGTCGTTATCGTTGATGAGCAGCGTGATGTTCTTCGGAATCACCGCCAGCACCGGAACCTGGAGGAAGGATTCGACGTCTTCCATCGTCTTCACGCTCGTATCCAAATACTCAATGAAGAAGGCAAGACCGACGCCAAACACGAGGCCGACCACGACACCAAGGAGGATGTTGAGCATCACACGCGGACGTGAGGGAGCTCCAGCTGGTTCCGCACGTTCCCAGATCACCGCAGGATTTTGCGGCATCTGAATCTGCATTTTTTCCGTGGAGAGGCGCATGATAGCAGCCTCCAGCACGTTCTTCGCCTGGATGTAATTATTTTTGGCGTCGTTGTAGCCGACGGCTTTTGTTCGAGAAGTCTGCTGGGCTGCCTTTGCTTCGTCCAAGCGGTTCTCAAGCTCTTTCAAAGAAGACTCGGCAATGTTCAGATTGGCCTGAAGGCTGGAGCGTAACGAGCCAATCTGCTTCTGCAACTGGGTGCCCATCACCTCTTTTTTCGCCCGAAGAGCTTTGACGTTCGGATGGTTGGCTCCCAGGCCGCTCTGAAGCATGCGGGCCTCCTCGGAGGCGGCCTCTTGGAACATGGGAAGGATCTGCGAAATCGTCGGGTCCAAGATTTCCAGCGTTGTAATGCTGCGCATGACCTGGTCATCGGTGAGCTTGGCAATCTGCTCGTATTTAGCTCGCAGCGACGACACCCGCAGCCGCTCGGTGCTCACCTGTTGCTCAACCGCTTGATAGACCTCATTCGCGGCATCGCGGGAATCTTGGAGTGTGTCGGGACTGAAATCCGTGATGTTGCCTTCCGTCCGAATCCGCGCGGCCTCAGCACGAAGGTCTTCGACCTTTTTCCGTTGCTTCTCGACCTCATCCTGCAACTGAACCAACGACCGCGTGGTAAGCTGTTGCTGATCTTCAATGCGCTTTTTCTGATACTCCTCGGCAATCCGATTCGCGATCTCGGAAGCTTCCTGCCGATCTGTGCTCATCACAATGATCTGAATGAGCTCCGTGTTCCGAATCTCGCGCACATCAATCATTGTGCGGAGCCGGAAATACGTCTGCTCCTTGCTGGTGAACCCGTAAAGCCCGCGCCAACGCTGCTCGAGGTCAAGCGCGTCGATCACCGGATACAGCATCTCCTTGCGCTGGATGATCTCGAACTGGGTGGTGATGAACTTCGGATTGAAATTCCCGCCGCCGCCACGCTCAAACACCTGAATCGGCGTGTCGTTCTGCTTCACCTCCATCGTCACTGTCGATGCGTATTGCTTCGGCATGAAGTAGGTCACCACCGCTGCGGTGATGACGACCAGAAGGAAGACGAGAACAATGAGCGGAAGCCGGACCCGGATGACTCTCCAATAATCGAGAAAATGCAGCTTCAGTTCACCGCTGTCGTTGTTGTTCATGTGGATACGTAAAGGAAATTGGAAAATCTAGCAGTGAATGGGGCAAATCATGCTAGCACAATTCGCCCCTCGTGCAACAACGGATCGCGGGCAAAAACCCGCGGCACCACCACCGAACCTCAAAAATTGAGGTTCACCCCTGCGTAGGCAACATTGCGAGTGTATTCAAAAGCGATGTTGTCCGGAGCCATCACCTGCACGTATTGGTATCCCGCGCTGAGCGAAACATGCCGGTTGATGCGGAAGTTCAGCCCGGCAGTGATGTCAAAGATCGTCTCGGTGAACGAGTTGATCACACCGGATTGGTCGAAGTAATCAACCTCAAAATTGAAGCCGACATTGGAAGAAAGGCGGGGAGTGAACGCATGAGCGACGGCCAGACCGGTGCGGAAGGTCTGGCGCTGGGTGACGTTGGTGAGGCCGGAGGGTTCCGTGCCGTAGCGGGCATTCCACGAGAGGGTGGATGCGGGACCGAACTGGTAGGCCAAGGTGGATTCCCCGTAGGGGCCAAAATAAATGGAATTTCCATCGACCGGATTTTGATTGAAGCGCTGCTCAACACCCGCACGGAGATTCCACTTGAGGCGGGGATTGAAAATTTGGTCAAAACCAACAAGGGCAAAGTTGCCGAAGCTGTTGAGGTCTGCACCCCCGGTGTAGATGATCGGGTTGGCGCGATACTCGGCAATGATGGTCGTCTTCGGAAGCAGCAGCCAGCGGAACGATTGCTTGATCGTGGAGGACCAGAACGACTGGGTGTCGTTGAGCGCGGACTCGATGTAGTAGTTCGCGTAGGCGTTGTATCCCGTGACCGTTGAGAATTTTTCTGTCCACTGGTAGGCGAGATCAATCGAGGTGTTCGTGTAGAGGTAGTCGCCATCCACGCGGTTGGTGCCGCCGATGATGTTCGTGTCTGGCTGGGACAGGTAGGCTATCGTGCTGTTGGTCGTGATCGTAGCTTTGGGAGTGAGGAGATAAACCGCGTTGAGCGTCCACTGTCCGTTGAAATCCACCTTGTCGCCGGGACGTGTGTAGTAGTAGGTGATGCCGCCGCCGAGACTCGTGCTGAGCTGGAGGCGAGGACCGCCGAACTGATAGGAAACCCCGGCCGCCCAGTTCGTGTAAAAGCTGCTCGTGGGATCGGTGCGGGTCGTGAAGACGTTGCTGTCGTAACCTTCACGCACAGAGAAGGCATACTTGAAAGGAACCGCCGAGAAAAGCCCTGCCGGATTCGGAATGGACGCTCCCCCTTCGCCTTCGCCAATCGGGCGCTCGCCGATGTTCGACGTGAAGTCCGACGGTGCGGGCGCAAGGAAAAAGCTGCCGGGGACCCGGCTTTGCTGGGCGTGCAGACCGCCAGTGGCGAGCAGCGCAGAGGATACGACAAGGGAGAGAACTGGAGAAAATAGTGTCTTCATAAGGCAGTTACCGGCGTTTTAAACTGATCAGGAAAGTTGGCAATACAAATAGCAAAAAAAATTGGCCGAGATCAAGGTTTGGGCTTGGCCGCCTCTGCGGCAGCGGCGCGGAGAGCCTGAAGACGCAGACCGGCAAATTTCGTTCCGGGAACCCCCAATGCCACCTCGTAGGCCCGCATCGCCTCCTGTGTGCGTCCGGCCCCTTCAAGGAACAGCGCATAGTATTCATGGGCCACGGGATTTCCGGGATCCAGGCGCAACGCTTCAATATAGGCGGCTTCGGCGGGGCGTTTTTGACCGAGGTTGGTCAGTGAAATCGCCAACATGATCTGGTTCCAGCGTTCGTCGGGATCCCATTCCGTCGAGCGGCGGAGGTGGAAAGCTGACCTCACATAGTTGTCACGCGGATTTTTTGTGCTGGGAGCCTCCTGCATGAGCGCCTCCCCGAGAAGGCGTCGCAGTCGCGGATGGTTGGGCGCGCGCACGAGTCCGCGCTCGGCAGATGCAACGGCAGCAGGGTAGTCCCCAGTCAACAGGGAGTTCTCTGCCTGCAACGCACTCCATTCCGCCTCCGCGAACTGCCAGAGGTAAATCCCGAGAAACCCCGCGGCCACAAACCCAACACTCCCGGTGAACCAGCGCGCAATGCGTCGGCGTCCGCTTGTCCCCCATGGGGCCACGCCCGAATTCGCCAACATGCCGGTCACGGCCGCCGTAAACAGAGCATTGGCAGGAATTTGCATGTCAAAATCAAAAAATCCATGCGCGGAAAACGACGCCATCGCACTGAGCGCTCCGATTTGAAAGGCCGCCGAATTGCTCTGCGGACGGCTGGCCACGGCCATGCGCTGCTGCAACGCATCCACAAACCCCAGAAACCCCGCCCGTCCGTTCACGAGCAACGTGCCCACCATGAGCACGAGTCCGACAAAACCAAAATCCGCCATCGTCTGTGCCCAATCATTGTGGGCATACGTATCGTCATGCTGCGAAGAGTAGTCCCTCAGCCGCCGGGAAAGCTGAGTGAATGACCCCGCGCCCGTGCCGGTGAGCGGTTCAAGTTGCGCCTGCCGCACCGCCGCTGGCCAGAGGTTCGTACGGTAGGAATCCTCCAGCAACCTGCTCATCCGAGCCTGTGCGGTCATGCTCTGTGAAAACAGGTAATACCCGCCGCCCAAGCCGACCGTCAAAACCGTCAGCGTCACCAAAAGGATGGCCATCCGGCGATCCCGTGCGCCAATTCCCAGCGCAATCAGACTCAGTACCAGAAAAACGACCATTCCCGTCCCCAGCCCAATCATGCCCGCACGGCTCATCGTCAGAACCGTCCCCGTCACACAAACCGCCGCCAAATACGCCAGCACGACCTTTGCCCAGACCGCGATCCGCCCTAAGCACGCCATTCCCAAGGCAAGAAAAGCCATGCCGTTCAGGAACCACGCCAGATGGTTTCCATTGAGAAAAATCCCGTGCCCACGCAGATATCCGGGGGCAACCGGTCGGCAATACCACACTTTCATCTGCTCGCTGAACCACGGCAGCGGCCAGACATACTCGGGATTGGAAAATTGAATTCCCGCCAACACCACCTGCCCGACTGCCGCCGCCAGAAGGATCGAGACAAAAACCGTCCGTGAGATCGGGGAGGTCACCACACACGCCAAAGTGCAATAAACGACCAGACAGGCCGTCACCAAAAACACGTAAAAAATCTCAAGATCTGGACTCGGCGACACCATGCTGCGCCACAAGAAATACCCGGCCGCCACCACCGTGACCCCCACCGCACCTCCACGCGGCGGCACCGCCCGCCGCCAGAAAACGGCCGCT
>JBBQRY010000032.1:0-13112 GCA_038214335.1 Chthoniobacterales bacterium | reverse complement strand
GTGAAGATGAGGACTTTCTTGTTCGCCGCATTGATGGGCGAGGCCAGCTTGCTGAGGATCGTCGTCTTGATGTGCTGGAGCTTCGCGTCGTCGGACGGCGTGATCTTCCGCATCTCGGCGAGCAGGGCTTCGAGGATGGCGAGGTCGGCGCGCAGCTCGTGCTCCCAGCGGGGGAGGTCCATGTCCGAAAGGTTGATCTGCACCTTGTTGCCGATTTGCTCGTCATCGGGGTCTGGAATGTCGTCGTCCTGCTCCGGCTCCACGTCGGCGAAGGCGGGAGAAACATCGGCAAAGGTGGCGTCGCGCCCGGTCTTCTTGAACGCGGCGATTTTAGCCAACGTGCGCTCGTGATTTTCCGCGAGACTCTTGAGGGTGAGGCGGAAGGAATGCACCGAGCTTTCAAGCCGCTTGAGCAAGTTCACGGTCATCAGTGCTTGGATGCCCTTCTCGCGTCCGGATTGCCCGAGGTTCCCGTGGCCAACCTCTTCGCCCGGATCATAGAGCTCCTGGTATTTCGACAGTCGGCTCGGTTGCACGTAGCTAAGCGGCGCATACACGGCCAGTGTGAGCATGCTCAACTGCTCGAAAATCTCGTTGAAGCCGATGACGTCTTTGCGGTGGGTAAGCTGGCAGTGGAAGGAGAGCGGTTTCAATCGCTCCGGGAACGTGCCGATGTCCTTGGTGTCGTAATAGGTCTGGATGTGGCGTCGGGAGCGCGCAATCGTCACGCTGTCGAGCACCTCGAAGAAATCGAAGTCGAGCGTGTTGAGGATGGCGGCGGCGGTGCGCTCTTCAGCCGGAAGAGTGGACCAGGCGTTGAACGCGGCTTGAGCACGACGGAAGATTTCGTCGATGTGCTTTTCGGATTTGAGCTTAGTACTGAGGTTTTCCGGATCGCCTTCGTAAGCGAGCGCAAGCTGGTTTTTCAGGTCGGCGAAGCGGTTGTTCACTGGCGTCGCAGAGAGCATGAGCACCTTCGTTTTCACGCCCTGCCGGACAACTTGATTCAGGAGGCGCTGATACCGCGTCTCGCGCTCCTCAAAGGCAGTGTTGTTGCGGAAGTTGTGCGACTCATCAATGACCACGAGGTCGTAGTTGCCCCAATTGATTCTATTCAGCGGCAGCCCGAACGAATACCCGCGTTCGCGCAGCAGATCAGTATGGCAGAGCACGTCGAAGCCGAAGCGGTCTTTGGCGAAGATGTTCGTGACGAGGTTGCCTTTGTAGGTCAGCCAGTTATCCGCGAGCTTCTTCGGGCAGAGGATGAGGACGGACTTGTTTCGCAGTTCTTACCACCTGCGCTGACACCGGCGAACTGCTGCATGGGTCTCATCCGCGGCAAAGTTTTCTCCGGCAAGCTCGGCTTCGATTTCCTCGATGCTGGGGAGGCTGCCTTGGAATTCTGGTGGGAGAGTCTCGGTCAGTTGGGTTTTCCAATCGGCAACGGCGATGGATTGCTCCAGACCGCTGAGGGCATACTCGACGACCAGCTTGTTTTTCCCCTTGCACAAGAGAAGGCCGATCGTGGGTTGGTCGTCGGGGTGCCGAAGAAGATCGTCCACGGCTGAGCGGTAGAGATTGATCTGACCTGCATCACCCGCCACAAAGGCACGGGCTTTGAGCTCAATGACGACGTAGCGGCGAAGCTTGAGATGGTAAAAGAGGAGGGCGAGGTAGAAATCATCGGGGAAAGTTGTTCTGGGCTTGGCCGAGTCGCAATTGGAGTTGCTGCTCGATCTGGATCTCCAGAATGCTGCGGCTCCAGCCTTGGGTGATGGTCTGCTGGATGTAGAAGTCCCGGGCGGCGGATTCTTTGACCATCTGGAGAAGTCGGATGATGTGGCCCCATGGCAATTGCGAAACAGGCTGTTTCGCAATTTCGCCTTCAGGAAAGGCTGCGGCGAGGAGCTTCATCGATAAGAGATTACGTGAAGAGAGCCCTTCCATGCCGGGGAAGGCTTTGCGGAGATCGGCGGCGAGGCGCTGAAATTCCTTGATGAGGTAGAGCTTGAACTCCGGGCTGAGCCACGAGCCGAATTCGAAGGCGATGTCTTTGTGGGCGTAGGTGCCACCGCCATAACGCCCGGCGCGCGACTGAAATCCGATTGCTCCCGTGGCTTCGATCCATTTCCGTGGTGTGAGGGAGAAGCTGTTCAGACCGGCCTGATTTCTAAAGGTCTCGAATTCGAGACCTTTAAAATCCGGGTTGTGGAGTTGCTCCCAGATGCCGATGAATTCGAGAGTGTTGCGATTGCGCATCCAACTATAGATCAGCACGTCGTCGCCAAACTTCTTCGCCATGTCTGTGAGGGAGATGGTTTCTCATGCTTCAGTCTTTGCTAATTCCGAGGGAGCAGATGATTTTGGGTTCGCGGGCTTCCACGTCGTCCTGCGGGACGCAGAGGCGGTCTTCCTCGTGGAGCGAGAGGACGAGTTCGGTGAGCTTGTCGTTATCAATGCCGGACTTCATCTCGCGGTTGAGCAAGTCGCGGGCAGCCTCGGTGAGCGGTGCTTCGTAGATGGCATCAATGGCTTGATGGAGCGGCTTGATGTCGAAGAGGGCTTTCGTCAATGATGACGACCCGATAACGGCGCAGCTCGGGGAGAACATTCTGCGCTTGGGTGACGGAGACAACTTTGGCGATGAGGCGAAAGCGGTGTGCGTAGTCTTCCCACATGCCCACGAGGTTCTGCGGGCAAAGGATGAGTGTTTCCAGGGATCGCGGCGGGTCCTGAAACACGCGGGCCAGCGCGGTGGCCATGAGTGTTTTTCCAAGTCCGACTACGTCGCCGAGGATGCCGCCGCCTGGCTTCTCCAGGTGCCTCGCCGCGATATCTGGGCGAAAGCAAAGATAGAGCTTGGCGTGGAGCGTATGCCGGAGATGCAGCTTCACCACGACCTTGCCGGCCTTGAGTTGCGCAGAGAGTCGGCGCTAACCCGCCTCATCCTCATCGGTGGGTGCGCCAATCGTAAGCTGCGCACGGAATTCCTCCGCCAAGCGGCGCTTCAAGCGGATCACGGCCTGATTGCTCATCTGGTCCTCGTGCGGCAGGAGACTGTAGGCTTCGCCCAATTCCTCTTGTGGCAGCCGCTGCATCCCGACGATGAGGCGGCACTGATGGCCGGTTCCGCCTGCCCACTTTTCCATCAGCGCATCAATGGACTTCCATCCGCGAAGATTGAAGCAGCCCACGCAGAAGTCGGAGCGCTCGGAGATTTCCAGCGTGCTCCGCAGCGCAGGCAGAAGATCGGTCTCGATATTATCAAATATGCGGGGCATGGCGGTAGTTGTTGCTGAGCTTGTTAGCGGCGATCCAGAGCTTGGATTCGAAGCCGGGGGAGGCAGAGGAGTCCGGGGAGGTTTTCGATTTTGCAGCCATGTGAACCTAGGGGTTTAGAGCCACCCATCCGCCTGCGGGCGAGAAGATTTCTGGTGCTGCATTCAGCCTAAATACCGCAGAAGAATTGACCGCGGATTACACAGATGCCACGGATAGAGGCAGATTATTCAGCAGTTTAAGCCCGAGGGGCACGAAGGGTTCGAAGTCTTCGGGGTTGACCGTGGCCAGTTCGGCTCCGGCGTGGATGGCGGTGGCGGCGATCATCGTATCTAGGCGGGTGCGGCGTTTCGAGCCGGTGCGAAAAAACAGTTCGCCCGCGAGCGCGGCGGTGGGCTCGTCAAAAGGCAGAATGCCGCCGGAAAGAATCCTCTGCAAAGCCCTCGTGTGGGTGGAATCCACAGGCCGGGAATGGAACTCCATCCACGCGACGGACGAGGTGGAGAAGGAACGGTTTATTGCGACGACCGAGCGGGCGGCCGCGTGGTGCAGGTCGCTGGGCTTCACCATGGCAATCAGCAGATTCGCGTCCAGGTGAATCATGCGGCGGATCGGGAGGGGTTTCGAGCGGCCCGCGCGCGCTCCCTCTCCTCCTCAATCTCCTCATCGCGCTCGCGCATGGCCCGGAGTTCGGCATGGGGATCTTCCCCCCAGCCACCAGGAACCGGGGGCCGTGGATGATCCCGCAACCAATCGAGAATCTCGACCGGTGACATCGAATCAAAATCCGGCTCGCTGGAAGCCCCGGCTTGTTTCTCCGCTGCCTCAAGCGCCCGGCGCAGGGCCTCCGACTTCGAAACCCCCCAACGCTGCGCCAGCCGCTGCCAACGGGAAACGGTCGCCGGATCAAACGCGACCGACGTGCGGATTGTCATTATGGCCATAATGAAAGAATGTTATGCGCCTACCTTTGATTGTCAAGAAGAGCGAAGTCGAGATTTGAATCCCAGGAAATACCCGAGGAGGCTGCAGCGGGTCGAGCGGGTGGTGGCGGCTTTTTGGATGCCGGGGAGATCGCCGACGATAGTGACGTGGTCTTTGGCGCGGGTGATGGCGGTGTAGATGAGTTCACGGGTGTTCATCGGGCTTTCGGTGCGGGGGAGGATGACGAGGACATCGTTGTATTCGCTGCCTTGGGAGCGGTGGATGGTGATCGCCCATGCGGGGCTGAAGTCGGGCAATTTGGCGACGGGATAGTCACGGAGGGAGCCATCCGGTGCTGGGAACCACGCCATTCGGACGCCTTGCGGATCGGTGTGGAGCACGCCCACCGAGCCATTGCGCAGGCGGGTTTCGGGGTCATTCCGATTGATAATGATCGGGTGGTTGCGGGTGTCGGGCCGGGTTGCGAAATGGGCTTCGATGGTCTGGCTGAGTGCGGCAGCACCGACAAAATGCTCGCGTTGGGCAGTGAGGATGCAGATCCCGCTGAGGGCCTTGAGGGCATCGGCGGGCGTGGGTGCGGTGGCAACGGATTCGAGAGCGGTGAGAATGGAGGGAGGAAATTCTGCCAGTGGGAACGTGCCGCCGGAGGATTCGATCCAGCTCAATCCGCCCGCGCCGGGGATTCCGCGCGAGGGCGTGAGGACCTCGGCAACGGCGGCGGGATCGGAGATCTCGAGTGCGTGGGCAAGGGCGAAGATCGCGGGACGCTCGCGGAACCGGTGGGCTTTGTTGAGGTGGACCCGGCAGGGGTGGAGGGGACTGCCTGTTTGCGTGGAAATGCGTGCGATTTCTGCGAAAACATTTCCTTGGCCGACACTTTCGAGTTGATTGGGATCGCCCAAAAGGATGAGCCGGGCATCGAGGGGAAGGGCGGCCAGCAGGGCACTCCAGAGATGGACATCGACCATCGAGCATTCATCGAGGATGAGAGCGCGGAGAGGAAGCGGATGGTCGGCATGGAATCGGCAGGAGCGGGTCGAGGGGTTGTAGCCGAGGAGGGAATGGATGGTTGCGCTGGATGCCGCGATATTTGCGAGGGCCGGTTTGTGTGGTGCAAAGAGGGGCGGAATGGTCTCCAAAGAATCCGAGACCGCACGCTTCATGCGGTCGGCGGCTTTTCCCGTGGGAGCTGCGAGGCGGATTTCGTGATCGCCGATGCCGGATGCTGCAAGGAGGGCAAGGATGCGGGCGAGGGTGTGGGTTTTTCCGGTGCCGGGGCCTCCGGTAATGATCCCGAGCATCCGGGAGGTTGCGACGCGCGCGGCTTCGAGTTGCTGGTCATCTGCCGCCGCTCCCGGGAACAGGGCGGCCAGTTGTTTCGGGAGTTCTTTGGGGGAGGGGAAGGAAGTCTTTGCAAGGATGAGCAGGCACTCCGCAATGCGGCTTTCGGTCTCATGCAAATACCGGGATTGCAGGAAGCGCTGGCCTTCGTTCTCGACGAGGACGAGTGGGGAATCCGAGGTTGGGTCGGAAATCGCGGGAGTCTCCGACCAGCCGGCATCGACAGGCAGCGCGATGGCTGTGCTGCCAAGGGCTTCTTCGCGAAGCAATCCGAGCACGCAGGGAATCGCGGATGCTGGAAGTTTCCACTTTTCGGTGAGCCAACGAATGTGGGGGGAGGTGGTCATTTGCGGGGTGCGAAGAGTTGGTCTAGGGCAGAGAGCAAGGCGGGTTCGGGTGCAATCGTGAGCACACCTTGGGAGGAGCCCGGGACGACGCCTCGCATGAAGACCAGCCATGCTCCGGCGATGCGGACGTCAGGACCAAGGAAGCGGCGCAGGGCGACCAGATACAGATGCGCCTGGAGGAAGTAATGACTTTGAAACGCGCAGGCCGTGAGCGCGTCGTCGGAGTAGGCAGCGGATCCGCCGCCGAGGTTGTTGGTCTTCCAATCAATCACTCCCCATGCGCCATCGTGAAAAGCAATCCGGTCCAGAAACCCATGCAGGTAGCCGCGCAATTCTTCGACCGGGAGGGCAGAGAGCACCGAAGCATACCCGCTGTGTCCATGTGTTTCAAAAACCGACGCCAAGGCCGAAACGCTGAGCTCGGATTGGATGGGAAGCTGAAAATGCCATTCGGAGGCCGCAGGGTTCGGGCAGGCGGCTTGGATCGTGCAGCCCATCCCCGGCAAAATCGCAGTGCGAAGGATTTCCAACATTCCGGCCACACGCTGAAAAACCAGCGGATCAGATTCCGGGAATCGAAACCGATCAAAATGGGCTTCGAGTGCTGCGGGATTCGGTTCGGAAAAATCCCATGCCTCCATCCAGTCGTGCACGGCGGTTCCCATGACTGCTCCCCCAGGAGCGGTGGTGAAGGGGTTGCATGGATCGGAGTCCGCCAGCGGAACCATCTCGGTTGCCGCGTGCGGATTTTTTTCTCGCGTGAGGGCGGAAAACGACGTCATGCCCCACGGACTCGGAATCTCTGGGGCGGCCATGGGAACGAGGGGTTCGCTGGGTGAAGAATGCGCAGAGAGCCAGCGCTCGTCGGTGGGTTCGGGCGGTGGACCCCATGTGAGGAGGCCGTCGGTGCCGCCTGCTGCTGCAATTTCCTCCAGGCCCTCGGTGTGGCGGGTGCCGCGTCCGGGAGTTTTTGCCAATTCCCTCCATGCTCCAAAATCCGGCGGCAGAGACTCTTTGCGCAGCAGCCAATCCAGCGCTGAAGCGGGTGAGGGGGCGCGTGTGCCGCAAATCTGACCGCCAAAAATCCAGACTTTAACCTTGGCCCGGGTGATCGCCACATACGCCAGTCGAAGCCGGTCTTCGAGGTTGGCTTGGGCGAGTAGCGGATTCCATGTGGCGTCCAAGCTTGTGTCGATGAGCAGCGGAGATTGTCCGGGTCTGGGAAGGGTCTGGATGCCGGTGGGTTCTTTGCCATACCAAAGGAACGGACAGAAAACGAGCGGGTATTCCATGCCTTTCGAGGAATGTTTCGTGACGATTTGCACGGCATCCGCATCGCTTTCGAGTTGTTGCTGACGTTCTTTGGACTCCTCATTGGTGGCGATTTCCTGGGCCAGCCAACGCACCAGGTGGGAGGGACGGTTGCCGAGATCGAGCGAGGCCGCTTCGAGCACATCCGTGAGTTGGCGCAGGTTCGTGATGCGGCGCTCGCCGGAGACCATCGCAGCCAGCCGAAGCGTTACATGCTCGGACGCGTCCATGGCCGCCAGCGCCGCCGCAATCCCTTCGCGCACCCAGACACCTTGCCAGTGAAGAAATTTTTCCAACCACACGTCCGCTGCCCCGCTTTCGCGGATGGCATGGATCTGTTCCGCCGTGCATCCGAAAAACCGGGTCGCCAGCGCCGCGAGCCGCAACCCGGCCCGGCGCGGATCCTCCATTGCCCGAAGCACGACCAGCAATTCGGATGCTTCGGCGCTTTGCAGGATATCCTCCCCCGAGGCCTGGATCGCCGGGACGGCACGTTCGCGGAGGGCGTTCACGACCACGCTTGCCTGATCGTGCGTGGCGACGAGCACTGCAAAGTCGCCGGGTTTCACGACGGACCCCGTGCCATCGCTGCGAACGATCCGTGCTCCGGCATTGAGCAGTCGGACGATCTCGCCCGCGACTACGCTGGAAATCCGTTCCTTGCGCTTGTCGGCAGTGGAATACAAATCGATCTCCTCATCCGGCACGATCCAGCATTCGAGACGGACGGGATCTGGGGTCATTCCGACGACAAGTTGGACATCGCCTGTCACACCGGAAGTGGCCGGTTCAAAATCCAGATCGGATTTGAGCAGAGAGTGCGGACGCGAGAAAATGGCATTCGTCGTGCTCACCAGCGGGGCGGGCGAACGGAAGGTCTTTCGGAGAGAAAAAATCTGGCTGCCCGCGAGTGCTTTTGCGCGCAGATACGTATTCACATCCGCGCCGCGGAACGCATAAATTGCCTGCTTGGGATCGCCGATGAGCACGAGGCGATGGGCGTCGCTTCCGAGAAAAACCTTCGCGAAAATTTCAAACTGGAGGGCATCCGTATCTTGGGATTCATCGACGAGAAGGATCTTGTATCGTTCGCGCAGGCGGCAGGCGAGTTTCGGGCCGTGCGGTCCATCGAGGGCTTGGGCGAGCGTGGTGATGAGGCCTTCGTAAGTGATCTGGCGGTTGGAGGCTAAGACTGCCGCGACCTGAGTGCGCACATGCGCAAACGTCGCATTTCGGAAATCCCATCGCAGTGCGTTTAGGGAATCGGCGAACTCGCTTCCGAGCTGCGCGACCTCGGTATTGATGAGTTCGGCCTTGAGCAGTTTATGGCGGGTGCCATTGACGAGTTCGCCAATGCCGCCGATCTGGCGCAGTGCCTCAAAGACGCCATTTTGCGCGAGAGATGTCGCTTGTTCCAGGGTGGCGAGCATTTCCAGCCATGTGGCGTTCGGAGGGGCGTCCTGCTTCCAATGCACAACCTGCTCGACGAGCGCTCGGGCCTGTTCGCAATTTGCCGCCGTGAACTTTTGGACAAAATCTTTCAGTTCCCCGAAAGACGCCTCGAAATCCTTCGGCGTGGGCTGCGGCTCGAACTTGGGCAAGGACAGCGCCATTTTGAGAAATCCAAAATCCTCGCTAAGCTGCCAACCAGCTTGGGAGGCGAGGAGAGACAGTATTTCGGATTTTGCAACGTGGTTTTCCCAATGATCGGTGAGGCATTCATTGGCGAGTTGCGCGGCGTTTTCAATCAGTTCTGGAATCACCGGCAGCCCGCAGAGCGGTCCCTCGGTTTGAAGGGTTTTTTGGCAGAACGAATGGATGGTTGAGACGCTGAGCAAGTCGAGATCGAGCAGGGCGCGGCCCGCGACCGCTTGCACGTGTGCTGTTCCAAATTTCTCGCGCAGGCGGTGGATGCCGGGTTCGGAGCGGGCTTCGTCCGGAGCAGGCTCGGCAGCGAGCTTCTCGATGACCCGCCGCACGCGTTCCGCAAGCTCGCGGGCGGCGTCGTTGGTGAAGGTCACCAGCAGGATGTCACTGAGTCGCTCGGCCGTGCCATCCAGCAAAAACCGCGGCACCAGGTGGCTGATCGCATACGTCTTGCCTGTGCCCGCGCTGGCCTCAATGACAGAGAGCCCTCCCGGGAGATCCGTCTCCACGAAATCGAATTCCCGCATCATGACGAGGTCCTCCATGTGTGCAGCGGCGCGGAGATTGTTGTGGCCCACTGCATCCATTCGTCAGGCTCCGCAAAAGGATCCGTGTCGCGCCATGCCAGCGGATTGGCGGCGTCGTTCGAGGCATCCCATTTCGCGCCGGCCGCTGCAAGGGCCTCCTCCATGGGCTTCTTCAAGTGAGTGACCCAGAGGGTTTCGGAAGGAATGGGGGCAAACCGCAGAGGACGGGATTTGCCGAGATGGAATCCTTCCACCAATTCACCCAGCACCCTGCGGGCTTCATCCTGCGGCACGGGAGCCAGAAGGAGAGGGGAGCCCACGCGGTCCTCGGTCAGCACCCGCGTCGGCAGTTCGTGCCCGCAGGCACCCGCAACGAGCGCCGGAATCCAAATCCGCAGGAAATCATTCGCCGTCCCGAGCTTCCCGATTCGGTAGGCCAGCCATGCGGCGCCATCCGCCGCCCGGGTCAGATCGCCGCTGAGGAGCACACCGGAAATACCAGAAACCCGCAGCCTCTCGACCGCGCCGGATTGTTCCGCCACGGCCTCTGCCAGCGGACGAATCCGCTCCAGCGTGCTCTGCCAGAAATTTTCGCCGAGCTCTCCGGGAGGAAGTCCCCGCGAAGCTGCTATGCGGGATTTGAGAAAATCCAGGTCGTTCCCGCCGCATGAGCAGAAGGCTTCGACAATCGACTGCTTGATGCCCCACATTTGGAGGGAGTTGGGAGAGAATGGCGCACGGTTCAGATCTTCATCCGATGCCTGCTCCCCCGCCATGAAAATGCCGAGAGATTTCACAAATGCGGCAGCCGGAGATTTCCAGAATTTCGCCAATTCCATGACCGTGATTTCTTCGGCAGCATCTGTCGTCGGGAGGGACGTTCCCTCCAAAAATCGGGCGGATTCCGGCTCGTGCGTGGCGCGGATTTTTTCGGCGACGGCGGCATGGAAGGCGTCGAAAGAACGGGGCAGAGCATCTTGGCGAATAAAGTATTCTGGCACGAACGGCTGCAGCCGGTGCTCGATGACCGGACGGGCCGCTCCCATTTTGGCGACCACCCGCAAAAGCTCATCCACACAGGAAGAAAATGGTTCCGTGACCCGCGTGCGCAGGTTTTTTGTGCTGGCGGTGAGGATGAGCCGATCCGTCGGCGTGAGGAGGGCATCGAGAAATTGCTGCCGGTCATCCAAGCGCGGATTCCGATCCCAGATACGGGGATCCCTCTGCAGGAGATCCCATGCGGGGATGCGGTTGCGGGAGGGGAAGGCGGCATCCTGCATTCCGACCATGGCCAACACGCGACACGGCAGGTTGTGGAGGTGCTTGAATTGTCCAAAGGCCATCGAGCCGGCGATGCGGTGTCGGCGTCCGCTCCCCGCACTCTCCGCTTCAACCCAATCCTGAACCGCCCCCGCATCCAGTGCCACTTCACACTTCCGCGAGGCCAGAAAGTCGATCATCGGTTGGATGCTGACCTCGTCGTCTCCACCCAAAAGATTTTGGCTCGCCCCGGCAAGCCGCCGCGCCCATTCCGATGCGCACGCGGGCCGCGCCCACTCGCGCATGGTGGATTCCAACTCGCAAAGCCAATCCAGAAACCGATCCCGAAGCCCGCCATCGCTTCCCATGGCATCCTGCACCGGCAAAACAAATCCGCCTTTGGGGTACCGCGCCGGATGGCCATCCGCAAACCAACGTCCCGCGATCAGGCGGTCAATCGAAAATCCCGCGCTTCCGGGACCGTTGTCGCCGACTCCATGCGTGAACCCGCAATCCCGGAGCCACTCTTGAAGCCTCTCGGAATCCTCCGTTCCGAGTGCCTCCAGCACCGGCAGCTTTTGCACGAGCTCCAGCACCTCGGATACTTCAAACCGGGCACCGTGCGCGATACGAAGCAATGCCTGGAGCGCATCGATGAACGGATTTTCCAGCGCGGACATTTCCTCGCACAGCCGCACCGGCAGAGGGATTCCGCCATGCCGCAGCACCGCCGAGAGCAGCGGCGCGTAGGTTTTCAAATCCGGCGTCACAATATGCACCTCGTCCGGTTTCAAATCCGGCAACTCGACAAACGCCCGCAGCAATTCATCGCGTAAAACTTCCATCTCCCGGCGTGGCCCGAAGCAAGAATGCACGCAAAGGCTGGAGTCCCTTTCCGCCCCGCTGTGCGGTTCTCGCAACGCCCGAATGTCCTCTTGCAATCGGCCCAGCAACGTATGCGATCCTTCCCTCGCACTCCCCGCTTCCGGCCAATGCGTGTATTGATCATCCAGCCGCCCCAGCAAGCGAAAAGCTCCAATCGCCTGCCGTCCCAGCGACACAAGAAGCGGATGCCCGCCCTCCGACGTGACGTCTTCCGGATCGCATTCCTCCGCAGGAATAGCCGAGCGCTTTTTCAGATCCCCGAGATATTCCATGGTCGGCAGCACCATGTGCAAAACCACCTCCGCACCCCCATCCGACAATATCCCCAAGACTTCCACCAACAGCGGATCCAGCATCCCGGACCCCAGCACGGTGAGTTTCGGATGCCGCGCCGTCAGATCTCGACGAAAGGCCTCATCCCTCTGGTGCGCCGCCAGCTCAAGGGCCGGATGCTCAACGCCCACTTCCTCGCGTAGCTTCAGCCATAGCTGCCGCTGCCAGTCCTCGTGCTCATCGGACTTCGCTTTGCTCCCCTTCACCCACCCACGCAAAAGATCGGGCCGATAGTGCCCGTATTGGTCAAACCGATCCGCGATGAGGCCTGCCAAAACAAACCGATCCCGCACCGAAGGATTCCCCACTCCCAAAAATCCGGCATTCGCATCCACATGCGGGAGCACACGCCAGAGCAACTCGCGCTGCGCCCACGGACTTCGCGCCCCCGGCCCCACCGCACGATGAATGAAATCCTGCGGCCTCAAAAATTCCCATCCCATGCAAATCCCAAATCGATCCGCCAAGCGCTGTTGCAAATAATCGCTGAACGCCATGGACGGCACCACGACCGGAACGAGCACCGGCGACTCCGGCTGCGACCGCCCCCCCAATCCCGCCACAAGGCTCTCAAAATCGGAATGGGGAAAAATGGCGACAGACATACAAGCAAGGCGACCGCTCAGGGTTCCTCCCCGCCGATCCTTCCTTCTGAGCTATCATGAATTTCCGAACAGGGAAGGGGAAAGCAAGTTTTGCAAGTTTTCAGTGGTTCAGTTTTCAGAATGCGTGCGCGTGCGGTAATCTTTCCGGTTTCCCCATTCCCCTCTCCGCTTCCGTGAGTTTCGTTTTTCTCTCGCAGATTCTGCACGTTTTCCCTATCTCCATTCCTATGATCAAACGACTTTTTGCACTCACGCTTTTGTGGTCTGTGGCTTCTTCCCTTCATGCAGGGGATCCCCAGGGTGCGCTCGCGGCTTTGCAGGCCCTGCCGAACAAATTTTGCGATGGTGTGCTGAAGCTTTCGGCCGACAATGCAAATCCCAACCCCGAGACATGGTATGTTGTGGCGCAGAAGGATCAGGATGACAGCGATATCCACAATTTGACCTTGGTTTCGGGGCAGGTCATCTCCAACAAGCGATCACTGGGGCTTCGGGAAATTTTTGGCCAAGCGCGGCCTATCCTCTTGGACAACGTGCAGTTGGATTCGCGCGATGGGTTTGCTATTGTCCAAAAATACGCGGCCGCCAATCGTCGGACGGTGGGTAGTGTGAGTTTTGCGCTTCAGCAACGT
>JBBQRY010000031.1:0-13397 GCA_038214335.1 Chthoniobacterales bacterium | reverse complement strand
CTGTGCGCACGAGTTTCATGGGGCGGATGGCGGATCGGTGGGCTGGCAGAGGACTTCGATGATTTCGATCACGGCGCGCTCGATGTCGTGGAGCACCGCACTGACGCGGGCGGAAAGGTAGCTGTGAGCGACGAAGGCCGGAATCGCAACCGTCAGGGCCGCTGCGGATGTCAGCAGGCTCTCATACACGCCCCCGGCAATTTCCGCCGCCGTCGCGTAGCCCCCGTGAACCGAGATTTGCTGAAAGGCGTTCAGGAGCCCGAGAATCGTTCCAAGCAACCCGATGAGCGGGGTCGCATACGCAATCGTGCCCAGCAGCGCAAGGTTGCGCTCGAGCCGTGGCACCTCAAGCTGTCCGGCCTCCTGCCCGATCTCCCGCAGCTCCGCCCGCGCCGCCCCGTGTTTGAGGATCACCGCATGCAGCACACGCGGCACCGGACCCGGCGACCCCGCACACACCTGCAAAGCCTCCGCGAAATTTCCTCTCCGCAATAAATTCGCAAGCCCTCGTAGAAAATCCCCCGTATGAATCGACGCCCGATGAAGCGAAAGCAAGCGCTCGAAAAAAACCCCAAGCGCCGTGACACTACAGAGCAGGATCAGCCAAACAAGCGGTCCACCTTTTTGCACTAGTTCCAACATGGTGCCGATTCATATCCGCTCGACGCCCATTGCGCGAGTCCGAAAAAATTCCGGACTTTGTTTTGTGGCGTCGAGAGTTGGCTGGCCCGGAGAAATTTCGCAGAGCACCGGAGCGTCGCAGAATTCTTCAAGGAGGGCGCGGTTGCCGGAGGTGGAATCGTCGGCAGCGAGGGTGTTCAGGATGATGCCCGAGCATTCCAGCCCGCGGGCGCGAATGGCGGCAACCGTGAGCAGGGCGTGGTTGATACATCCGAGACGGTTGGCGACCACAACAACCACCGGCAGCGCAAGCGCCGCCGCAAAGTCCGCGATCAGCACCCCATCGGCCATAGGCACCATCCATCCGCCGGCACCTTCAACCAGGACCGAGCGGCGTCCGGTGCTGACCTTTTCAAACCATTGCCGGAGATCGGAAATCGAGATCAAGCGGCTCTCGGCGCGGGCTGCGGCAAGCGGTGCCAGCGGGGTTTGAAAAAAAATCGGATTGACCTCGTCGAGCGTGAGTTCCTTGCCGCAGGCGTCACGCAGAATTTCCGCATCCTGACGATCGCCGGAGCAAACCGGCTTGAGAGCAATCGTATCGAGTCCGCCTTCCCGCAGCGCACGGGCCAGCAGAGCGGTCACATAGGTTTTGCCGACACCGGTGTCGGTGCCCGTGACAAAGACCCTCATTTTTTTCCGGAGGTTGACTCCAGAAACACTCCTTCGAGGTCGCGCTGCGGACGCCGTGCCGCCACAAGACGTCCGCCGGACTCGCGGATCACGGATTCAATTTTTTCGCGCAGTCCCTCCGGCGCATCTTCGACGATGAACTCGGTCTGACGTTCGATAGCCGTCAGGTCATCGAGCGACCCCTCGCGCACCATTTCGCCCCGGGCCATGATGCCGACCCGGTCGCAAACTTCCTGCACCTGACTGAGAAGGTGGGAGGTCAGCAACACGGTTTTGCCGCGTTTTTTGAGGTCCAGAATGAGATCGCGGATTTGGCGGGAGCCTGCGGGATCGACCCCGGCCGTTGGCTCGTCCAGCACGATGAGTTTCGGATTTTGAATGAGCGCCTGGGCCAAGCCAATCCGCTGGAGCATGCCTTTGGAGAACCCGCCAATCCGCCGATGCCTCGCATCCTGCAAGCCGACCAGCTCCATGAGTTCGTCAATGCGGACAGTGAGGTCGGCGGCAGAAATCCCGCAGATTTTTCCGTAAAACCGAAGGGTTTCCTGGGCCGTGAGGAATTTGTAAAAATACGGATTTTCGGGCAGGAACCCCACCGCCACGCGGCTTTTATAATCTCGGCTGTCGCGGCCAAAAATCGTAGCTCCACCCTTCGTCGGCGTGACAAGCCCGAGAAGCACTTTGAGGGTCGTGCTCTTGCCCGAGCCATTGGGTCCGAGCAATCCATACACCTCTCCCTCGGGGACTTGCAGGCTCAGGTTCTGGACAGCAACCACCCGCTCGCGACGCATCGGAACGGGATAGATTTTCGTGAGTTGATCAATGGTGACAGCGTTCATGGGATAATGAGAAACCCGCGGAGTCCTGCGACGCGCGGCTGGTTGGAAATCTGCTCGTTTTCGATGTGTCCGGCCAGCACGCTCTTCCGGATCGCTTCAAGAAAGTCTTCCGTGTCATCGCCCTGGACAATCACTTCGACACGTCCGTCCGCGAGATTCTCCGCCGTTCCGGCCACCTCAAATTCTTTCGCAAGGTTCTTCACCGTCCACCGAAACCCCACCCCCTGAACATGACCATCATAAATCACCCGCACGGAATTCATCACACACCCAGTATGTCGCCTCGCTCGCAGGAATTCAAGACCGCAGGGCCATAGGTTTTTTGCGCAGCCGGCAGCATAATGAGTGCCCTGCCCGTGGAAATCGTCTTCGACCAGCTCCTGCTCAAAACATGTCAAACCCTTTTGTTCCGGTCCCCCACATTTTGAAATCAATCTCTTGACTTCCCGGAAAAACTTCCTACTCTCACCGATTCTCATTATGTCCAGAAAGTGCAGCATCACAGGAGCCAAGCCCGTCCGCGGATCGAAGATCCACCGTCGTGGTTTGGCCAAAAAGAAGGGCGGCATCGGCATGCACGTCACGGCCGTCACGCCCCGACTCTTCCAACCGAATTTGAAAACCAAGCGCGTCTGGGTGCCCGAGCTCAAGAAGTTCGTGGTCGTCAAGGCGACGGCCCGTGCCTTCAAGACCGTGTCGAAGAACGGTGCTTACAAGACGCTATCGAAGGCTGGTCTGGTCAAATAACTCATTCGCGAGCCCGCGCGATCCGGCATGTCCCGCAGCAAGCCGGGCCATCGCTTCGGATGTCGGGTGACAATCCGACCCGCACGGGGTAGTGTCTCATTCCATGCCGCTGCTGGAAGTCCACAACCTGAAAACATGGTTCCCCGTGCATGGAGGGATTCTGCGCCGACGCACGGGCGAAATCCGCGCTGTGGACGAAGTCAGTTTCACGGTCGAGGCCGGACAAACTGTGGGGTTGGTTGGAGAAAGCGGCAGCGGAAAAACAACCGTCGGCAGGACGCTGCTCAAGCTCATCCCTGCCACCTCTGGAAGCGTGCGCTTCCATGGACAGGAAATCCTTCCGCTTTCCGAGCGAGCCTTCCGCCCCCTGCGACGCGAGATGCAGATGATTTTTCAGGATCCCTTCGGATCTCTGAACCCACGCTTCAGCATTTTGGAGATCATCGCCGAGCCGCTCGGCATCCATTTTCCCAAGACCACCCGCAACGATCGCCGCGAGCGGGTGGCCGAGCTGCTCCGCCTCGTCGGACTCCAGCCCGAAATGATGGCGCGGTATCCGCATGAGTTCAGCGGCGGCCAGCGCCAGCGGATTGGGATTGCGCGTGCGCTGGCTGTCGAGCCCAGCTTCATTGTCTGCGACGAGCCCGTCAGTGCGCTGGATGTGAGCGTGCAGGCCCAGATTGTCAACCTGCTGCAGGATTTGCAGGAGCAATTCGGCATTGCCTACCTGTTCATCGCCCACGACCTCGCGGTCGTCGAACACATCAGCGATCATGTGCTTGTGATGCACTATGGAAAAATTGTAGAGTCAGCATCCGCCGAAGAGATCTACCAGAATCCGCAGGCCGACTACACAAAAACCCTTCTGGCGGCCGTCCCGCAACTGGCCTGATGCATCCGATTCTCCGCAATTTCCTGCGCATCCATTGGCCGCTCTTCGGGCTGATGATGGCCCTGCTCGGCTATGGCGTGTATGCCATCTACAGTGCGACGTGGATGCGCGAGACAAATTTCTGGTCGTCCCAGACGATCTGGATCCTGATCTGCATGCCCATGTTTTTTGCGGTGGCACTCATTGATTACCGCTGGGTGCGGTTCGGGGCGATTCCGCTGTATGTGCTGAGTATCCTGTTCCTCGTGGCCACCATGTTGTTCGGAGAGAAGCGGTTCGGAGCGCGAAGCTGGCTGGCCTTCGGACCGATGAACTTCCAGCCCTCGCAGCTCGCCATCGTCGCCGGCATCCTCACGCTCGCGATCTTCCTGCAAAACTACCGCACCATGCCCGCATTCCTGCGCATCCTGAGCTGCGGAGCAATTGTTGGTGCCCCATGGATATTGATCCTCATCCAACCCGACCTTGGCTCGTGCATTGTGTGGGTGCCTGTGCTTCTGGCGATGATGTTTATTGGCGGAATCCCCAAGCGTTGGCTGATTTCCATGCTCATTGTCGGCATCGCTCTCGTGCCCGTTGTCGTGCAGTTCGGGCTCAAGCCTTACCAGTATTCCCGGATCACCACCTTTTTAGACCCCGAAGCTGACCCGCAGGGGGATGGGTGGAATATCATGCAGTCCCTCATCGCTATTGGCTCCGGCGGATTCTCTGGCAAGGGGTTCAAAGCACCCAACACCCAACTCGAGCTCGGATTCCTGCCCTCGACCATCGTTCACAACGATTTCATTTTTTCCGTGCTCGGCGAGCAGCATGGGTTCGTGGGAGGCATCGCCCTCATTGCGGCGTTCGCTTTGCTATTTTTGATGATGTTGCAAATTGCCATGGAGGCCGAGGACCCTCTGGGGCGGTTGCTGGCGATTGGATTTCTCATGCTCGTCTTCACCCACGTGTTCATGAACATCGGCATGACGATCTCGGTGACTCCCATCACCGGCCTCCCGCTTCCGCTGATTAGCTACGGCGGATCCTTTGTCATGATCACGCTCTTCGGATTCGGAATCATGCAGAGCATCTGGATTCACCACCGCTCGTCGCGCTAGGGAGAGATCATGAACGGACTTTTTCTCCTGCTTCTCAATCCTCCAGTGCGGGTGCTCCTTGCGGGGACGGGTTACCTCATGGAAAATAATCGCCTGTATTTCCTGATCAGCAGCATCGTCTTGCTGGTGCTGGCGATCAGCTTCTTCTGGTGAAATCTGGCTACTTCCGCAGCCTGACCGGTCCGCTGAGCCATCCGATCTTTCGCGCGCTCTGGATTGCCACGGTTTTTTCCAATGTGGGCACGCTCATGCACGGCGTGGGCGCGGCATGGCTCATGACCTCGATGACCACTTCCCCGCTCCTTGTCGGCTTGGTGCCAGCCTGTGTGCTCATGCCCGCGTTCTTGGTTGGCATCTGGGGCGGAGTGCTCGCCGATCTTGTCGAGCGCCGTCGGATTCTGATCGTCACCCAACTGGCCATGGCGCTCACGGCCCTCGTGCTCGGAGTGACCACGGTGAGCGGACACATCTCGCCGCCCGCACTCCTTGTTCTCACGTTTTTCCTTGGCTCCTTCAATGCCCTGAACATGCCCGCATGGCAGTCGCAGATTCAGGATATCATTCCCGCCTCACAAGTCGCCGCCGCCGTTTCTCTCAACAGCATGAGCTTCAATACTGCCCGCTCGGTCGGACCCGCGATTGGAGGACTTCTCGTTGCCGCCCATGGACCCGCCCTCGTTTTTTTCCTCAATGCCGCCTCCTTTCTCGGCACCGTGTTTGTGCTCCTCGCATGGAAACGACCTCCCTTTCAACGTCCGAAAACCCGTGTGCTGCAATCCCTGCGCGAGGGGTTTGTTTTTGCGATTTTCTCGCCGATCATGCGTGCGCCTTTGGTGCGGGTGTCCTCCTTTGCCTTTGCCGCCGCATCCATCTGGGCCGTGATCCCACTCCTTGCCCGCGAAACCCTCCGCACGGACGCCTGGGGCTACGGACTGCTCCTTGGGGCCTTTGGTCTTGGATCCGTCATTACCGGCGGGATTGTGCCCGGACTTCGCACGCGCTGGCATCCGGATCGCATCGCTGGTCCCGCCATCATTGTGATCGCCATCGCATTCATGGTCCTCGGGCTCACAACACAATTCGGTGTGGCATTCGGTGCCCTCTTTGTCGCAGGTCTCGCATGGGTCGCGGTGCTCATCCAATTCAATGTCGCCGTGCAACTTTCCGTGCCAGGGCACCTTCGCGGACGCGCCTTGGCGTTCTATTTCGCATTCTTTCAGGGCGCGATGGGAATCGGCAGTGCCTTCAGCGGATGGGTCGCCAAGCAGGCCGGCATCCCGTTTACTCTTGTTCTAGGAGGCACATTGATCCTCCTCGGCCTGCCACTCATCCGCTGGCTCCCGCTCGATACCGCCGCGCCGGATCGTTGAGCACTCAAATCCCTACCCGTTGATCAGGGGCATGGCTGCTTGCGAAAAAGGCAAATATCCGGTATCAAAATGGCATGGTAGAGGAAAGACCGGCATGACGGATGCTGAAAAACCCAAACGGAAATCATGGCTCCGCAAGCTTGGGGTGGTGGTCATAGTCCTTCTGGTTCTGCTGGTGGCGTTTCACCGTCCGATCCTCTTTCATGGCAGTCGGGTGCTGCTGACGCGCCTTGCGGCGGATCAAAATCTGGCACTGCATTACGAAATCGGCGGATCGATTTTCACGAACCTGTGGATACAGAATTTTTCGGTCACGGCCACCGGTCCGGCACCTGTCGAGAGCCTCACCTTAGACCGCGCGGAGCTCCGCTACCATTTGATTCACCTGCTCACGAAGGGACTCTCTGGATTTTTGCAGGTGGTCAAGGTGGATGGACTTCGCGTTGTTCTCAGTCCTCAACCCAGTGCTGGGCCTGCCGCCCCGTCCTCTGGGGGCGGGATTCCATGGATCGTTCCAGAAGTTCTCGAGTTGAAGAATATTGACGTTTCGCTCAAATCTCCTGATGCCGACATCCCGCTCGTGAGCGGGTTGACGTTCACCCTCTATCCAGACAAACCGGGGATTCTGAAGGCGGAGGTCCTGAACATTCCTGATTTCCACCGCTTCGAATCGCTCTCCGCCACGACATCTTATGCGGACCGTGTGCTCCACTTGCGCGGGCTTGTTTTGGACCCTCGGCTATCCGTCGAATCCCTCACGACCGACTTCTCTGAGATCGACTCGAATCGCCTCAATTTCGACATCCGCGCAGACTTTCTCGGAGCCGCTTTGCAGGCAAATGCAGCCCTCAGCCAACTCGACAGCTCCCCGGATATTTCGGCTTCGGCAGAAATGGACACACTCGAACTTACTGCAGTCCAAGAGTTTCTGAATAGCTCGCTGCCGGTTCAGGGGACGATCGAAAAACTCACTCTCGCGTTTCAAGGCAATCTTCAACGTCCGCAAGCATGGAGCGGAAATGTTGCGCTAAAGGGAAAGAACTTAGTTTACCAAGGTTCCCCGTCCGCCGATCTGACCATCGACGGGAAAATCGCCGAAGGCCGCGCCAGCATCGACATCTCGGCTCCCTTTGAGGACGAATCCCGTCTGGAAGCGCAGGTCGTGGCGACCCTGCCGAAGAAGGACGCCGGATGGACCCAAACAGAAGCTGATGCGAAATTCGATATCCGCGTCTCCGATCTGGCGCGGTTCCCTGTTCCCAAACCGATTTCTGGTCCCCTGACGGCTTCGGGCACGATGGCTTTGCGCGGGGAAAATCTGGAAGCATCGACGGATCTCGAATTCTCGGGCCAGAATCGTCTTTCGTTTTCCGGTTCGGCGAAGTTGCCGCCGGGGGGAGGTGACTGGATGGCGCAGCCTGCCAAGGCGTGGGTTTCGGTGGATTTCGGAGACTTGAGTGCGGTGTCGGATGGTTCGCTGGAACTCGCGGGAGCGCTCCATCTGAGCGGAAACGTGGAATCTCAATCCCGGATCGTCGATGGCACATTTGCGCTATCAGGCGCGGACATCAAGGTCTCCGGCCTGCCCATCGACAAGGTCGGAGCGGATATTTCTCTCGATTCCAATGTCGTGAACGTGTCCCAATTTGAAATCGTCTTTGACCAGAAAAACCAGATCGAGGGCCGGGCATCGGTGGAGCTTGAACCCTTGTCCTATGAAGGAACTGCGAAGGTGGCGCTGAAAGATCTTTCGATTTTCCAGAGCATGACCGGCGATCAGGAAATCGGCGGAAGCCTTTTTGCAAGCTGGACCGGGAGCGGATCGGCTGACCTTTCGCAGCAGCGCGGAACCCTTGACCTCAGCATTGAGGATGCGAGGTGGGGGGAGCTGACAAAGGTTTCGGCGGAAGCCCGCGCGGACTATACCGGAGACTATATCAATGTGCCTTACCTCACTCTGCGTCTGAATGACCTCGCATCCGCCTCCGCCCCGCTTTTTTGGTCCGAAAACCGCTTGAAGATTGGCCCCATTCATTTGGATCAAAATGGCACGCGTGTGCTGGAGGCAAGCGGAGAAATCCCCCTGCATCTTTGGCAAGGAGGGAATCTCGCGAGTTTGATTCCGATGGCTGAGCCGGTTGCCTTTTCGGCATGGGCCAAAAATGTCGATCTCTCGCGCCTCCTCCGACCCTTCCTCAAACCCTCACCCATTCAAGGCACGATCAGCCTTTCGGCGGAAGCCTCCGGTTCGCTGTCCGCCCTCGACGCCAAGCTGGGCCTTGCTGTGCGCGGATTGCGCTCCGACGCCGCAAAGAAGCTCGCGCCCGCGAATGCGGACCTGGATATCCGTCTAGCGGACAACCAGCTCACGCTGGATTCCACGCTCCGTCAGGCACTCATTCAGCCGCTTCGGATCAACGGCCAAGTGCCCCTCGACATCCCGGCCCTCATCCGAGACCGCAAGATCGACCCGAGCACTCCCTTGGATCTGCGGGTGCGCCTGCCCTCCACCTCTCTGGCATTCCTAACGACCATGGTGCCGGATTTGCGTCAGGTTCGGGGAACTGCCGAGGCCGATGTCCGCGCCAGCGGCACCATCGAATCGCCGGAAATTACGGGAACCCTCCGCTCGGATCTCGACGCCCTCCGGTTTCGGGATCCGATTCTTCCTCCCGTCAACTCCGTCAGGATCCGGCTCGACTTCGCTAAGAACCGGATGGCGATCACAAACTTTTCGGGACTGCTGGCCGGAGGAACTTTCCACCTGCGCGGCGGCATCGGACTCGCATCCCTGGCGAAGCCCGACCTCCAAATCTCAATCGCCATGCGCAACGCGCTCGCCCTCCAAAATGACGATGTCAGCATCCGTCTCTCCAGCAACCTCTTCATCCGCGGACCAATGGATGCCGCCACTGTCACCGGCACCGTTGGCGTCACCCGCAGCCGGTTTTTCCGAACCATCGAAATCCTTCCCATCGGACTCCCGGGGCGTCCGGCGCCCCAGCCGCCGCTACAGGATTTGGTGATCGGCGTGTCGCAGCCGCCCTTGCGGAATTGGAAGTTTGATGTCGCAATCCGAACGATTGATCCGTTTTTGCTTCAGAGCAACCTAGCACGCGGAAGGATTGTTTTAGACTTGAAGCTGGGAGGGACTGGATTCAAGCCGTGGTTGGATGGAAATGTGCTCATTGAGCAACTCACTTCCTCGCTGCCATTCAGTCGGCTGAACATCGATTCCGGACGGGTGTATTTCACTCCGCAGCAGCCGTTTGTTCCGCAGCTTGCGCTGGAGGCGACTTCATCAATTCGCGGATACGAGGTGAGGGTCTTCATTGATGGCTCGGCCTACTCGCCGACCGCTGTCTTCACCAGCCAGCCGCCCTTGCCGCAGGCAGAAATTGTCTCGCTGCTGGCCACTGGCATGACCACCGACCAGCTCGGACGCGATCCGAATGCCCTCGCGGGACAGGCAGCCATGTTGGCGCTGCGTCAGCTTTACCAGCGGGTCTTCCGCAGCAATAAGCCGCCACCCGAAAAAGAATCCTTTCTTGAACGCATCCGCCTCGACATCGGCGTGACCGATCCAAAAACCGGCCGGCAGGCCACATCGATTGGAATTCCGCTCAGCGAGCGTATCATGCTCACTGGCGGAATGGACGTGGGCGGCAACTTTCAGGGACAGGTGAAATACCTCATTCGCTTCCGATGAAACGCCTACTCATTGCCCTTCTTGTCACGGCCTCCGCCTGGGCGCAGACCGATGCCCCTCCCGAGCTGGATCATCCGTTCGCGCCGGACGAACTTCCGCCGCTCGCACCCATGCCGAAGCCTTTGGATGGCAAACTCGACCTCGTGATTTCTGGCGCTTCTTCGTTTCCGGAATCCCGCCTGCGGGAGGAAGTGACGCGGCACATCCGGTCGATTGAAGACTACGGACTCGATGAGGCGTCCGCGTATGACATCTCGTTTTTTTTGGAATCCTTCTACCGCAAAGACGGATTCACGCAGGCGCTTGTGAAGGCGACAATCCTCGGTCCATGGAAGCTGGCCCTCGCCATCACCGAAGGTCCTGTGGCGCAAATTGGAACCATCCGCATCGAAGGCAATACCCGGTTCGATGATGCCACGATCACCAAATACCTGCTCGGACCCCTGCGTGAACGGTTTCCGCGCACCCGGATGGATTCCGACCTGCCCTTTGCGGAGGCTGACCTCTTTGCCGGCACCGATCTGGTGCGCCGACTGTATTCGGCGGAGGGCTACTTGGAATCCTATATTCCGCCGCCCACCCTAGCCCTCAACGCCGACAAAACCCAAGGCGACATCCTCCTCGAAATCCATGAAGGCCCGGCTTACCGATTCGGAAGAATCCTTTTCGACGGACCCGTCAAAGACTTTGAAACCGACCTCCGAAAAACTGTTCGGGAGCAGACCCAGGGGGTCTTTACCGATGGACGCTTGGCCGCTGCGGTGCGGGGACTCGAGGATTTTTTTTCCAAGCGCGGATACTTCAAGGCAACGGTTACATCGACGCCGGATCTCGAAGGCACGGACCCGTCTGCTGTGCCGGTCACCTTTCACCTTGCTCCAGGCCCGGTATTCCAGTTCGACGGGGTGAGCGTCAGCGGCACATCCGGCGTGCGTCCCTCGTTTATCAAGAAACGCCTCGCCCATTTGAACGGCAAAACCTATAGCCCGGGGCTTGTGGATAAAAGTTTTCGCGAACTCATCCAAACCGGCTTGTTCCGAAATCTCAGGATCACGCCCGAGGATGTCGGCAACAGCGAACTCCACCTCAACGTGGAAATCGAAGAAGCCCCTCCGAAGGAATTCGGATTTGGAGTGGGGTATGCCACATTTTTTGGGGCCCTTGGCAGCATTAGCTATCAGGACCGAAATTTCTTAGGAACCGGACGCCCAATCCGCTTGCAAGCGGAGGCCACCCAGCGCGGGTTTGCCGGCGAATTTGTCTATACCGATCCATGGTTCCTGGATTCCCCCTATGAGTTCAAAGTGCGCGCGTATGCCCAGAACGCCGTGCTCAAAGGATATTCCAAAAATGAACTCGGCGTGCAGCCCACGCTCTCCCGCCAAGTCACCCCCGAATGGAAGCTCTCGGCCTTCGTCTCCGCCCGCTACAAAAACATTTTCGATGTCGAGATCGAGCCAGAGTCGCTGGTCGGCGAGACCAACTACCCCGTCTTTTCCGTCGGCATTTCTCAGACCTTAGATTTCCGCAACAACATTGCCATACCGACGCGCGGGTTCATCTTTTCGACGGCGCTGGAGCTGGCTCCCAGCGGACTCGGCTCGGTCTCGTTTGTGCGTGGAACCGGGCGCTTTTCCTACTACCTGCCAGTCACCGCCAAAACCACGCTGGCATTGGGAGCACGGGCGGGAATCATTTCGCCGCTCGGCGGCGGCGGCCTTCCCATTGACGAGCGGTATTTCAATGGCGGTGCCACCACGGTTCGAAGCTTCTCAGAGTTCTCGCTCGGACCCCGCGACCACGCAGGCTACCCACTCGGCGGTCAGGTTTTCACGGTGTTCAATGCCGAATACACATTCCCGATCATCGGCGATCTCCACGGAGCAGTCTTCGTCGATGCCGGCAACGACCTCTCGGAAGCCTCGCAATTCGGAGTCGAGGACCTCCGATACGCCGTCGGTGTCGGCCTCCGCTACCACCTCCCCATTGGAGCCATCCGGGTCGATTACGGACTCAATCCCACGCCCCGCGACGGCGAAGCCCAAGGAGCATTCCACTTCGCAATTGGCGTGGCCTTCTGAGTGATTCAGGCTTTCGGTAAATCGAGCAAGGCTAACCCCTGAGTCCATCCCTGATCAAAGTCTTGGCTGATACTGGTCGGTCGAACATGAATACCCGGAAAACGAAGGCGAGTCCCCGCGCCTCTCCGTCACCCTCCCGCGCTCGGACTACGCGCACGTCTGCAGGCTCGCCAAGGTGAAAAAAGTCTCCAATGCCTGGGTCATTCGCGATGCGGTTGAAAAATATGAGAGGGCGGATGTGGCGCCCGTTGTTCGGAAGACCACTTGGGGACGCAATGCTGCAGGCACGCGCATCCAGACCTGAGATTACTGCAACACTAACCTGTCTATCCACCGATGTCCCTCAGCCGAATACTAAGTGCATGTGCTGTTAGCTTGAAAGCAGCGAGAGGGTCCAAAGCGTAGCACCAACTTGCGAAAGCAAGTTTTGGGAAAATTGAGGCATCACTTCAAAAGATCCCGCAAATTGCAGCGGACAGCTTGTATGAAATCCAATCTGGCTTCGGGGTTGGCAACTTCGCAGGCGTTCCATGGATTGCAATACGAGAATGCTATCTTTCGCTTGTTGAGTCGGGTTTTAAGCCTGCCGCTTTTGCCAGCTCCCAGGCCCGATCGGCGATTATTTTTGAACCACTGAAGCAGATCCAATTGTCGGCTTTCTCAAAATACATTGATCCCCTCGGCTATGAATTCGATTAACCGCTACGCCAAGTCCCTTCTTGCGAAGCCCTTTGTGATCCTGACGGGGAACTCGGGCACGGGGAAGTCGAAGATCGCGACGCTGTTCGCGAAGTGGCTAGTGCCGGAAGAGAATGTTGCCTTTGTCCCGGTGGGGGCGGACTGGACCGACAACCGGAACGTGCTGGGATACGCGAATATCCTGAGACCGGAGAAGCGCATGGTGGACAGCGTGGAGGTGGAGTCCCCGGTTTTCCATGGCACAGAGGTAGTGAAACTTTTGGTCCAGGCGTCGCAGGACTGGAATCTCGGCAACAACCCGGACGCGAAGCCGTGGTTTTTGATTCTCGACGAGATGAACCTTTCGCATGTCGAGCGGTATTTTTCGGATTTCCTCGCCCACTTGGAGTCTCCGGAGCAGGCGATCCGGCTCCACAGCGAGGAGCGATGTCTCCTGTTACTGGACCGGCCGGCAACCGGCAGGTGGGTGGAGATCCCTCAGACGATTCCTCTGCCACCCAACCTCTTCGTGGTCGGCACGGTGAACGTGGACGAGACGACCTACATGTTCAGCCCGAAGGTGCTCGACCGGGCGAACGTGATCGAGTTTAAGACCAGCCGAACGGCGCTGGAGAAAACGCAATCGAAAGCCCCCGAAGACGATGCG
>JBBQRY010000030.1:0-13623 GCA_038214335.1 Chthoniobacterales bacterium | reverse complement strand
GAACGCGTGGACAAGCTCAGCGGCGGAGAACGTGCCCGGCTCCTCCTCGCCAAAGTTCTCCGACGCGGAGGCAATGTCATCATTCTCGACGAACCCACCAATGACCTCGATCTCGCCAGCCTGCGCATGCTCGAAGAAGCCCTTGCCGACTTCGACGGCACCGTGCTCGTCGTCAGCCATGACCGGTATTTTCTGGATCGTATCTGCGACCAGATCGTCGCGTTTGAGGATGGTGGAGTCGTCGTCCAGCCAGGCAACTACTCCTATTATCTCGAAAAAAAGAAAGAACGCGACCGGTCGGCCCAATCCGCCTTTCAGGCTTTTGAACCCCCTCCGCCAGCCGCACCCGCTCCCAAACCCGTCCGCCTCTCCTACAAGGAACAGAAGGAACTCGAAACCATGGAGGCAACCATCCTCGCTGCCGAGGAAGCCGTCGCCGCATGGGAATCGACCCTCAACGATCCCGCATTCTTTGTGTCCAACGTCTCCGAAGCTCCCGACCTCATGAAAAAACTCGAAGCCGGAAAACGCGAAATCACCCGGCTCTACGCCCGTTGGGAACAACTCTCAAAACGAAAATGAACGCCGTGCGCGGTAGTCGTGTCTATTCCTGCAACAGATATGAAAAACTACTACCGCAAAATCAATCGCAGCCACTACTCGCTCGGTGACCTCATCGACATCGTCGGGTCCTGCGCCCGCGACAGCAAAGAAACCCTCGCCGCACTCGTCGATCTCTTCGAAAGTGGACGCGTCCAACTCGAAAATAACGGCCAATTGAAGCGGGTAAAAGTGGCAGCGACGAGGTAAAGTCCGTAAGAAGAAACGGAAGCCCAAGAACCAAAAAATCGACAGGAACTCCGCACCTGCGGAGAATGTCTTTTCTCGACTGGAACTCTATGCAACACGCGACCATCATAGTTGTCATCGCGGCACTTTTTACCCTGCTCATGCCGGAATCGGTGCAGGCAGATGTTCCTACGTGCGCAGCAAACCCCTGCTGCTGTGAAAACCTTCATGCACAGAGCACTTGCGATTGTCCTGCGTCTGCGTCCTGTGTTCACGCACCTCTCATGATAGAGTGCTCGGGACAGAATCTTCCTCCGCCGCGTGCGACGAAGGATTCCCGCTGGATCTGGATTAACGATTTTGCGGTATCGCGTTACGAGCAACCGCTGGCTCCTCCTCCTAAGGCCTGAGTTGTTCGCTTGCGACGCTTTCGGACCGTCTGATCTGAAAAGTTCCTCAAACTCAATCCAACAAGGAGAAAATCATGAAAACAATCCTTCTAGCCATCATGGTGCTGGCCTTCACCTTTTCAGCCAATGCGGCGACTAAAAAGTCCTGCGACGAGTGCTGCAAAGGCAAATGTGCCGAGTGCTGCAAAGGCGACTGCAAATCCTGCTGCAAATAGCAGCTTGAAATGATTCGTCGGGGGCGCGTTCCGTCAGGGAACGCGCCCCTATTTGTTGCACACGTCAGCAAATAATGACTCCGCACGGACCGCAGAAATCGCTGTCGGAGAAATCGCTTTGCTAAAATTATAAGTTCTGGGACCTCTTTAACTGCGAACTCGAGGCATTGACTCTTGGGCGGAAGTTGGCGAGCTTGGCGGTATGGATTTTTTCGACAAGCAGGCCCGGGCGGGTAGGAAAACGAAGTGGCTGATCATTTACTTTCTCCTCGCCGTTCTGGGGATCATTCTGACTTTGCAGGTCATCTTTGCTCTTCTGCTGGAGTATTCGATGACGGACCCCGAGTTGTTCGGCATGGTATCCATCGGGGTGGTGGGATTGGTCGCTCTGGGGAGCATTGTGAAAACCATAGAACTCTCGACCGGTGGTCGGGCGGTGGCGGCGATGCTGGGGGGCGCGCCAGTGGATTTGAACAGTCCGAGGACTGACGAGCAGATGCTCATCAATGTGGTCGAGGAGATGTCGATTGCTTCCGGAGTTCCTGTGCCGGAAATTTATGTGTTGGAGGATCCGTCGATCAATGCGTTTGCTGCGGGGCACGGTCCTGGCGATACGGCGATCGGCGTGACGCGAGGCTGCATTGAACGCCTTTCGCGCGATGAGCTGCAAGGGGTGATCGGGCATGAATTCAGCCATATCCTCCATGGGGATATGCGGCTGAACATTCGGCTCATGGGGGTTCTCCATGGCATTCTTTTTCTTGCGCTGATCGGCGGGTTTCTCCTCCGCATGGGGATCTATGCGCCGCGGTCCAGATCCTCCAGCGACAACAGTCGGGGAGCGGGGGTTCTATTTTTTCTTGGCGGCGGACTGGCTCTTTATCTGGTGGGCTGGATTGGGGTCTTTTTTGGAAAGCTGATCAAGGCGGCGGTTTGTCGTCAGCGCGAGTTCCTTGCCGATGCCTCTTCAGTGCAATATACCCGGAACCCGGAAGGCCTCGCCGGAGCACTGGCCAAAATTTCCAAATTCTCATCAAAGCTGGAGTCTCCGCGGGCGGAGGAAGCGAGCCATCTTTTCTTTGGAAACGGGCTCGGCGAGGCATGGTTCGCGTTGCTGGCGACGCATCCGCCCATTGAGGAGCGCATCGAGGAAATTGCTCCGGGGTTTGATATTGCCGCTGCGAAGGCCCGTGCTCCGGTGCCCGCTCCCAAGAAACCGAAGAACCTCGTCGGCGGACGTCTGGCCGAGGCCTTACTGCCAGGTCAGCCGCACATGGCGGAGGCGGCTGCGCTGCTTGCGGGCTTGCCGCCCGCCGAGCGGACGGCCTGCCGCGAACTCCATGGTGCCTACGCCCTGGTTTTTGCACTGCTGCTCTCGGAGGATGAAGCTTCGCGGGAACGGCAGATCGTGCTCATCGATGCGGATGATGCCCTGCGGGCGGAAATTCTCAAGCATTTTGCTGCACGGGCGGGGCTCTCCTCGGCCCAACGACTTGGCTTGGTCGATATTGCGATTCCGACCCTTCGGCATCTCTCGCATGACCAATACACCAAATTTCGCGCCCAAGTGAAGACGCTCATCGAGTCCGACGGCCAGATCGACCTCTTTGAATACACACTCCAAAAAGTTTTGATCCGACATTTGGATCTTTATTTCACGAACAGCACCGGCTCCAAAATTGCCTACCGCTCCCTGGTGCCTTTGCTGCCGGAAGTTGGCATCCTCCTCTCCGTGCTGACCTCGGTAGGAGGCGACGATTCCAAGGAGAAAGATGCGGCCTTCCGCTCAGGAGTCACAGAGCTTCTCGTCAAGCCCTCGGCTTATCCCATGGAGCGCAGCGAAACATTTTCCCTCACGGACTTCGATCAATCTCTCGACAAAATTGCCACAGCCGCACCTGAGATCAAGCGCACGATCCTCACCGCCTGTGGTGCCGTCATCATGCACAATGGCGAAGTCAATGACCAAGAGATCGAGTTTGTTCGCGCGATTTCCGACACCCTCGACTGTCCGGTGCCCCCATTTATTCGGGTGGCTTAGATGGGAGTTGTGCGGGAAAGGGTGGAAAGGGGGTCAGGCATGAATGGCACTAAGTTCAGACGGTTTTGGGAGAATTCTCGACACCGATTTTTCGATGAGGCAAAGGGCCCATTTCGTGGCGGAGTTTTGTCATAAGACGGTAGTTTTTCGGACGGCGTTTTCTGACGCGGGACTCGCTTCGACCGTGCCAGAGTTCTCCGTGGGGGATGTGCTTTTGCATGCGATCAACCAAATGCGAGTTGATTTCGTCCAACGAATTGATAGGGATCTTGGCACTCTCGCAAGAGCAGTCTCGCCTCTTTCAGGATGCCATCATTCGCGAAATGCGGGCCATCAGCTTGGAAATCCTCCTCAAATCCGCTCCCGGAACCCGCAAAAAAACAGATCGGAAAATTATCCCGAAGTTGGCTTAACTTAGCGCCATTCAGAACTGATCCTTCGCGTGGACCGCTCGCACACAATGGAATAAATACATATTCATTTGATTATACCTAATGCTCGGAAATTTCGTTTCACTTGCCGGATATATGGCGTGGTCACACAATTGGAACATACTGACACTGATCTTCTGAGCTACGTGCCCATCGTATTGCCGAAGAGGCGGATGTGGAGGCGGTCGCAGTAGCGGTAGCCGTGGGTACGGCAGAGGGTGAGGATTTCGGACTGGCGCGAGGTGAGCTGGGGGTCGGAAGTTCCTTCGGGCATGAGAAGGATTTTCCACGGGGGGATCGGGTGGCCGATGGCTTGGACGAGAGATTGAATTTCCGGCAGGTCACTTGCCGAGGAGACGACGAATTTGAGTTGGAACGGATAGGATGCCGTCCATGCTGCAATGGTGTGGGGATTCAGCCGGGTGGCTTCGTGGCGGATCTTCCAGGCTTCACCGGATGCCGAGGCTTCGGGGGTCGAGTTTGCGAGTTTCGGGCTGATGGATGCGAGATCGCAGGCGATGCCATCCGGGGCGATCGTGCCGGCGGTCTCGATCGTGATGTGATGGCCGCTGGCGCGGAGGGCAGACGCCAGGGGACGGATCTCACGTGCGATGAGGGGTTCTCCGCCGGTGAGCACGCAATGCGCAGCGGGAAATTTTGCCACCTCGGCCAGAATCTGCTCGACGGTCATTTCGGTGCCGGTCGGGTTCCATGAGGCGTAGGGCGTGTCGCACCATGTGCAGCGCAGGTTGCAGCCGGAGGTGCGAATAAAAACCGATGGGACGCCGGTGAGCTCCCCCTCGCCTTGGAGGGAATAAAAAATCTCGGAGATCAGCATGGCCGGGCCGGAAGGGGCGGGCTGGCAAGGTAGGCGGTGGGATCGGGGACGCCTGCGAGAAGGAACGCCTCACGCCGCTCGACGCAGGTGCCGCAGGCTCCACAGTGGGTATCGCCTCCGACATAGCACGACCATGTGCGTGCAAAATCAACCCCGCGCTCGACGCCTTCGGTCACGATTTGTGCTTTGGTCATGGAAATAAACGGACGCCACACGTCGAGGCATGCATACGTGCCGAGCCGGATCGCATCTGCCATCGCCTGCATGAAGGGCTCGCGACAATCGGGATAGATGGCATGGTCGCCCGCATGGGCTGCAATGACGAGCGCGTCAGCTCCGCGGCTTTCTGCGAAACCTGCCGCAATGGCGAGCATGATCCCGTTGCGAAAAGGAACAACCGTTTTTTTCATGCTCTCCTCCTCGTAGTGTCCGAGGGGGATGTCGCCGCCGGATTTCAACAAATCCGATGCGAACTCCTCGCCGATGAAGGGGAGGGGGATCGTGAGATGCGCGATGCCGAGCCGCGCGGACTGCTCGGCTGCGAAGGGGATCTCCCGGTCATTGTGCTTCGAGCCGTAGTGGAAACTCAGGCAGGCTACGACGTGCGACTGCGCGGCGGCGTGGTAGAGGGCGACGGCGGAATCCATGCCGCCGCTCAGAAGCACGACGGATTTTTTCACTAGAACATGATGTCGGGATGCGCGGCTTCCACGGTGACGGCAATTCCGCCGCGGGCCGCAAACTCTCCGTGAACCTCCATTGAGCGAGGGGCGCAGGCGGCGACGAGATCGTCGAGGATCCGATTGACGACCTCCTCATTGAAGCTTCGCGTGTTGCGGTAGGAGGCGAGATAAAACTTCAGAGATTTCGTCTCAATGCAAAGGGCCTCTGGAATGTAGCGAATCTGGATGCTTGCAAAATCCGGCTGCCCGGTCACGGGGCACAGCGAGGTGAATTCGTTGCTCTCAAACGTGATCCAATAACTGCGATCCGGGGAGCGGTT
Source organism: Chthoniobacterales bacterium (assembly GCA_038214335.1). GTDB lineage: Bacteria > Verrucomicrobiota > Verrucomicrobiia > Chthoniobacterales > Terrimicrobiaceae > QYQL01. Next base: position 7,896 of record JBBQRY010000030.1, on the reverse strand, counting down.
GGGAAAAGTGTCGAGGGTTGCGGAGGTCGGTTCGTCGGGGTATTTCGCGACCTGATGGCCGAGCAGGCGCAGTTTGGGTTTGGGCTTGGGCTTCTTGGGCATGGTGAAAAGTGATTAAGGTTCTTTCGAGTTGGTGTCGTTGTCTTTGAAGGTTTCCGAGAACGTTTTTCCGAGATCTTTGAACGCATCGCCGATTCCTTGGATGGCCTTCGAGGTATCGTTGATCGTACGGGCTAAGATGGCGGCTTGGAAGTCATTCCGCAGGAGCCGGGTCTGACGTCGTAGGGCCGACGCACCCGCTTCGTCGCCGGATTTTTCCATGCGGGCAACCTGCGTGTCGAGTTTGTCGAGCGAGGCTTCAATCTCGGCCTGCTTTTTGGAATCCGGCGCGGCTTGGTAGGCGGAGATTTGCTGGCGGGTTCGCTCGACCGTGCGCTCGGGGGAATCGCACCCAACGAGCACGGTTGCGACCGCTAGTGCTATCAGTAGGCGTTTCATGAGTGGAACGTATCCAGCGCCGGGGTGCGTCCGATTTGCAGATGGATTTCCGGACGGTTCGCAGCGAGGTGACGGAGGATGTGGAAGGTCTCTTCGGGGTCGGCCTCAATGGCGAGCGCGATTTGCTCGGCGGTTTGTGCGGTCTTGTTCGTTTGCAGGTGCGCCACAATTCGGGCCTGAACATCGAGGATGTCTGCGGCGGCTTTTTTGCCCGCTTCGACTCCCGGTTGGTGGTAGGCGTTGATGTGGACGAGGGATCCGTAGAACCCGACCGCGCGCTCATAGAGGGCGATGAGTGCCCCAAGCTGGAAGGCATTGAACTCGGGAATGCTCAGGGTGATCGATTCGCGTCCGCTTTCATGCAGCGCGCTGCGGGTGCCGCGCAGGAATCCTTGCAGGAAGTCCCCTGCAGTCACGCCGGGTTCTACCTCGAGAGGCTGCGAAGAAGCGGCTTTGCGGACCTCAATGAAGGTCGCGAAGAAATTGTTCACGCCATCGCGGAGCTGTTGGACATAGGCGTGTTGGTCGGTCGAGCCTTTGTTACCATAGACCGCAATCCCTTGGTTCACGATGCGTCCGTCGAGGTCGAGCCGCTTGCCAAGAGACTCCATGACAAGTTGTTGCAAGTAGCGGCTGAAAAGGAGCAGACGATCCTTGTAGGGGAGGATCACCATATCCTTCATGCCGTGTCCCCCACCAGAGTAATACCACATGAGGGCAAGGAACATCGCGGCGTTGCGGCGGATGTCGTCCGTGCGGGTCTTGGCGTCCATCGCTGCCGCGCCGGCAAGAAATTCCGGCACATCAAGGCCTTGAAGTGCCATGGGGAGGAGTCCGACCGCGCTCATCACAGAGGTGCGCCCGCCCACCCAATCCCACATCGGGAACCGGGCCAGCCAGCTCTCGGCGACCGCGACCTTGTCCAGAGCACTGCCGTCGCCGGTAACCGCGACGAAATTCTGCGCAAACGGAAGGTTCGCGGCTTTAAAGGCGGCTTGGGCGGCCAGCATCCCATTGCGGGATTCCTTTGTGCCGCCGGATTTCGAAATCACGGCAACGAGGGTCGTGCCGAGACTGTCGCTGATTTGGGCGATGACTTTGTCCATGCCGTCGGGGTCGGTGTTGTCGAGGAAATGCGGACGGATCGGATTCGAGGGCTCCCAGAGCGCATCGGCCACCAGTTGGGGTCCGAGTGCCGAACCCCCGATCCCCACCACGAGCAGGTCAGTAAATTTTTTTCCGGTGGTGGAGAGGATTTTGCCGGAATGCACGTCTTGGGCAAATGCGAGAATCGCAATTTTCGTGGAAATGATCTCGTCCCGCAGTTCCTTCGTGGGAGCCAGCTCCGCATTGCGCAGCCAGTAATGCCCGACCATCCGATTCTCATCGGGATTCGCGATGGCACCGCCTTCGAGTGCCTTCATTTCCTTGCAGGCGCGGTCCGCAGCGATGGCCATGCCCGTGAAAAAATCCTCCGGAAAATTCATTCGGCTGATGTCGATAGAAATCCCGAGATCGTCGTAACTGAGGTAGTATTTTTGAAACCGGCTCCAAAGTGAGGATTGTGAGGTTGTGCTCATGTCCGCCAGCGAACTAGATTGCTGGCTGTATGGCAAACCGAAATCCCGCTTCCGAGGAAATCTTTGGCCCGCACGGCATCCTGTGCGAGGACGAAGCGGCCACCCGTGCCTGCGCCCGCCTGCTTGCGGAACACATTTTTGAGGCGGCGGTGTTGAGCCTTGAGGGTCCGTTGGGAGCAGGGAAAACGTGTTTCGTGCAAGGCCTTGCGGAGGGCTTGGGGCTGGAGGCCGGCGTGGTATCGAGTCCAACCTTCACGCTCGTGCATGAATACCCTGCCGGACGCCTACCGCTGATCCACTTCGACCTCTACCGCCTGGAGTCATCCGAAGAACTCGTCGGCCTGGGCTTCGAGGAGTATTTTGAAGGGACTGGAATCCGGGCTATCGAGTGGGGGGACAAATTCCCACAAGCCCTTCCCCGCGAGACCTGGCGGCTCCAGTTTTCCATCGAGTCGGGCGCTCGCAGAATTCGGGGGACCCGATGACCACGTTGGCCATCGAATCCAGTGGTCCGCAGGGAAGCGTGGCCGTGCTGCGCGACGGGAGCCTTCTGTTCGATGCACGCTTCGAGTGTCCGCGAGGACGCGGCACGGCCTTGTTCGAGCACCTCGAACAAGCCATGCACGTGGCCGGAAAACCGGATCTGGTCGTCGTCGGCACCGGCCCTGGGAGCTACAACGGATTGCGCGCCTCGATTTCTGCGGCATGGGGGATTGCGACGGCCTGCGGTGCGAAGCTCTGCGGCGGATCTTCGTTGCTCGGGTATGACGCCAATGAGTATTTCGCCATCGGCGATGCGCGGGCCGACCAGGTCTTTATCGCCCACGTGAAAGAGGCCCGATTCCTGCGTCCGCCTGAACTCCTGCCGCGCTTGGAATTGCGCGCCCATCTCGCTCCTCGCCTGCCGGTTTTTTCCTCAGCGGCGCTGCAAGACCTGCCAGAAGCCACGCTCCAAGCCCCCTCGGCAGCCATCCTTGCCTTGCGGAATTTCACGGACTCCCACCCTCGCCCGATCTACCTCAAACCCCCGCACATCACCCAGGCCAAGACGAAATAAGCTCAAAGTTGCGCAGGGGCATGTCTGGAAAGTGCAAACACTGACAGGCCGAGGGAAGGGGACAGGAATGTCCTCTCTTCTTTGGTGTAATATTTGGGCATGCGCGTGCGTTTCCTAGAACCAGAAAAATTTTTCATGCCAAGCGGGCGGGTTTCCGCATAGACTCCCCGGCTCTCATGGAAGAAAACATTCTGACAGTTGGGCTGCCTTCGGGGAGTCTCATGGAACCTACTATTGCGCTTTTTGCCAAAGCCGGATTCGCTATCTCCGGATCCAGCCGTTCGTATCGTCCCGCGGTGGATGATCCTGAAATGCGTGTCCGCCTCCTGCGTGCGCAGGAAATCAGCCGGTATATCGAGCATGGGTATCTGGATTGTGGTATCACGGGACGCGACTGGGTGGAGGAAAACGAATCGAAAGTCGAAGAGGTGGCGGGCCTTGCCTACAGCAAAGTCAGCTCGGCTCCGACCCGCTGGGTGCTTGTCGTGCCGGAGGATTCTCCAATCCGCACCGTCAAAGATCTGGAAGGCAAACGGGTCGCCACCGAGGCGGTCGGGATCACCCGCCGGTTTTTCGAGCGGGCCGGCGTGAATGCCGAAGTCGAATTTTCTTGGGGCGCAACGGAAGTGAAGGTTCCTGATCTTGTGGATGCCATTGTCGATATCACCGAGACCGGTTCCTCGCTGCGTGCGAACAAGCTGCGCATCGTGGATACCCTCATGGAATCCTATCCCGCGCTCTTTGCATCAAGCGCGGCGTGGACAGATCCTTGGAAGCGCGAAAAGATTGAAACTTTGGCCCTGCTCCTCAAGGGGGCGCTCGCCGCTCGCGACCTCGTCGGACTCAAAATGAACCTCGCTGAAAAAAGCTTGAAGAATTTGCTTGAGGCATTGCCCGCTTTGAGGAATCCTACAGTTTCGCCCCTGGCGCAACCCGGATGGGTCGCCATCGAGACGGTGATTGAAGAAAAAGTCGTCCGCGAAATTGTTCCAAAGCTTAAAACGCTCGGAGCAGAGGGGATCATCGAGTATCCGCTCAACAAAGTTGTCTATTAGCATCCCCGCATTCCCATGGGTTCATTAAAGAAGAAAAGAAAAACGAAAATCGCCAAACACAAGCGGCGCAAGCGCATGAAAGAAAATCGCCACAAGAAGCGGTTGCGCTACAAGTCGTAAGTCGGCGACCTTCCGCAAGGAACCACCCCGGAGAGCATTCCGCCTCCGGTTCGCACAGGCAGGAGACATCTCGTTTCCTGCTTGGCTGACTTCGTTTTCCAAAGACCTCGGCTAGTCGTCTTTGTGTCCAAACTGCTTTCAGACAGCAGGTTCAGACTTTAAAGCGTTACTGCCAACGTGCTGTGTGCGCGCGTTTCGCGTTTATTCGCGGGCAACTGCTCTTTTTCGGACTCAGTCCCCTTGTGCGAGGCAGGCGGAGATGAAGCCTTTGAACAGGGGATGCGGCGCGTTTGGCTTGGATTGGAATTCCGGATGGTATTGGCAGGCAATGAACCATGGGTGCGTGGAGAGCTCAATGAGCTCCACCAGGTTGCCGTCCGGGGAAGTGCCCGCAATCACGAAGCCGCGTTTTTCCATCTCCGCACGATATGCCATGTTGAATTCGTAGCGGTGCCGGTGGCGTTCCATGACTTCTCCTTTGCCGTAAACTTGGTGCGCCAGCGAATTTTTTGCGAGCACCGTCGGGCAGGTTCCGAGCCGCATCGAGGCCCCCTTGGCGGTCACGTCTTTCTGTTCCTCCAGGATGCAGATCACCGGATGTGGGGTCGCGGGATCGAACTCGGTGCTGTTGGCGGCCTCCAGTCCGCAGACGTTTCGGGCAAATTCAATCGTGGCCACCTGCATGCCTAGGCAAAGTCCGAGGAAGGGCGTGCGCGATTCGCGAGAATACCGCACGGCATCCACCTTGCCCTCGACGCCACGGTCGCCAAATCCGCCGGGCACCAGCACACCGGCTACGCCGCGCAGGTATTTGTCAGCACCCTCTGTTTCGATATCCTCCGCATCGACCAGCACGAGGTCGATCCCGCAATCGTGCGAGGCTCCGGCATGGGTGAGGGATTCATAGATGCTCTTGTAGGCATCCTGCAGCTCAATGTATTTGCCAACGATGGCGATCTTCACGCGCTTCTTCGGGGAAATGACGCGCTGGACGTATTTGTTCCAGTCCGTCATGTCGGGCTCCGGCAGATCAAGGCGCAGGATTCGGCACACCGTGGTGTCGAGTCCTTCGGCCTGAAGATTCAGCGGGGCCTCATAAATGGAATGCTCAACATCCCCGGCTTCGATGACGGCATCCAGCGGCACGTTGCAGTAGAGCGAAAGTTTTTGCCGCACTTCTTTTCCGAGGGGCATCTCGGTCCGGCAAACAAGCACCTGTGGCTGGAGGCCGATCTCCCGCAGCTTCGCGACGCTCTGTTGGGTGGGCTTCGTTTTGAGTTCGCCGGCCGCCTTGATGAACGGCACCAACGTCACATGCATGATGATGGCGTTTTCCGAACCCACCTCCAAAATAAATTGCCGGATCGCCTCCAGAAACGGCAGACCCTCAATGTCCCCGGTCGTTCCCCCGATTTCCGTGATCACGATGTCCCCGCCCGAGGAGGCTCCCAACTCACGAATCCGGCCTTTGATTTCGTCGGTGATGTGCGGAATCACCTGAACGGTTTTCCCCAAATAATCTCCGCGCCGCTCCTTCGTCAGCACCGTCTCATACACTTGGCCGCTCGTCAGATTGTTGGCGCGGGTGAGAACGCAATTCGTAAACCGCTCGTAATGACCAAGATCCAGATCGGTCTCCGCACCGTCCGCCAACACATACACTTCGCCATGCTGAAACGGATTCATCGTGCCGGGGTCCACGTTCAAATACGGATCCAGCTTCTGCAGCACGACCTTGAGGCCGCGCCGCTCCAACAAAGTCCCCAACGAAGCCGCTGCGAGACCTTTTCCAAGAGAACTCACCACCCCACCAGTCACAAAAATATACTTCATGCGAAGGGATCATACGGCCCCTCGCTTAGAAATCCAGAAGCTTCGGCTAGCTTTTCTAGGGCCATTCCTGACCGCGCGCCAAACTTCAGAGTTCCTGATCTCGACAGGAACGCTGAATTTATGCACCCATTTCGACCTCAAATTCCCGCAGGCAGGCTCGCAGGCCACGCGGGTCGCGCAGGAGGGAGGTGCCGACGAGGGCCGCGTGGAATTTTTCGCGCACAGGGCCGAGGGTCACAGGAGAGATTCCGCTTTCGGCAACTTTGAGAGCGTCCTCCGGCAGGGCGTCCACGAGGGCAAAGACTTCTGCGTCGATACTGAAATCGGTCTGGGATTTGCCCCCCTCACCCACAAATCCAGTAGTCGTTTTGAATTTGCGGCTGTTGATTCCAACAATCCGGGCACCGGGTGGGAGCATCTGGATTTCGTCCTCGGTATGGATTTCAAAGAGGGCCTCCATGCCGAGTTCGCGTGCGAGGTCGTAGAACCCTGCCATCCGCGCAGAGTCGAGCACGTTGGCCATGAGAAGGATAGCGTCCGCTCCAAAGGCACGGGCTTCGCGGATCTGGTATTCATCCACGAAAAAATCTTTGCGCAGGATGGGCTTGGCGATTTCGGAGCGGAGCGCCGCCAGCCGGTGGATCGACATTCCGAAATGGCGTTCATTGGTCAGCACCGAGACCGCGCGCACGGCGGCGGATTCCGCATAGGCGGACGCGGCCTCGCGCACGTTTTCGGCACGCATGGGACCGACGCTGGGCGAGCGCTCCTTGATCTCGGCGATGAGTCCGAATCCGGTTTGCAGGGCGGCAAAAAAATCTCGAACGGGCGGGGCATCGGCGATGCGTGCGCGCAGGTCACTAACGGGACGGTGCAATTTCGCGGCAGCAAGCGCTTCGCGCACGTCTTCGAGGATGGTGTCGAGAACCGTCTTCATCGCACACGCCCTCAGGAAGCGGCTGGGCGCTCGGATTTCGGATAGCTGCCGAGCACTTTGACGGCGCGACATTTTTTCGACAGCTCGCGGAAAAGATCGGACCCCTGAAGTGCTTTCGTATGGCCATCGGCCTCTAGGAAAAAGAAAATATCCGCACTGCCTTTCATGGCTGGGCGACTGGCAAAATGGTTCAGATTGATATCGAGTTCCTTGAAGGGTTCGAGGGCCGCGACGAGCTTGCCGGGTTTGTTCTCAAGCCGCAACATGAGCATCGTCAGGTCATTTCCTGACGGGGCATTCGCCTGACGTCCAAGCACTAAATACCGTGCCACAACCCGATCGTCGTCCTCGCTGGAATCTGGGAAAATCTCCGCGCACACCGACACCTCGCTGGCAGCCAGAGCATCCAGAGTCTGATTGACGAGCCCATGCGCGGGATCCTCCAACGGAACGACTCCGCAATCCGCCGACTCGCCGGCCACCTGGTCGAATACGCCCGAAATCTCATGCGAAAACGTGTAGCGCACACTGGAACCAAATTTTCCGAGCGCCGCCTGATAGGATGAGCTTCCGATAGGACCCAAGCAGGCAATGGCGACATCTTTTTCCACCGCGAGCGCCGCTGACATGATCTCGCGATAAATGGCCCGAATGGCATCCGGACGCAGCGGCCCCTCGCTCCGGTCGATCAGGCTCCGCAGCAGCTTCATTTCACGGTCAGGCGAATAAATCGGGAGGCTTTCCCGGTTTTTGATGACACCGATTTCTTGGGCGATCAGGGTGCGCTCGTTGAGGAGCCGGAGTAGCTCGCCATCG
>JBBQRY010000029.1:0-13701 GCA_038214335.1 Chthoniobacterales bacterium | reverse complement strand
CGAGAATGCCCGTCTCGACCGAGGATTGACAATGACCGGGAGGGCGAGGCTCCGTCCGAGCCGTGATAGATGATGGGCTCCCCCGGATCCATCTTGCGGTGCGGTCTTGGGATGGACATTTCCCCCTCCACCCGTTGAGATGCGGGCTTCAACAGGCCCCCGACTGCCCATTGGGGGAAATCTTAAATCCACGGGCAAATTCCAAACTCAACGAAAGAAAGAAAGAAAGAACTATGGCACAAGTCACACTGAAGAATATCTTCAAAATCTACCCCGGCGAAAAAGGCAAAGACGTCACGGCCGTCCGGGACTTCAGCATGGAAATCGCCGACCGCGAATTTGTCGTGTTTGTCGGACCTTCCGGATGCGGAAAATCGACTACCCTGCGGATGGTGGCAGGCCTCGAAGAAATTTCCAGCGGGGACATTTATATTGGCGATCGGCGCATCAATGATGTGCCTCCGAAGGACCGCGATATTGCCATGGTCTTTCAGAACTACGCCCTGTATCCGCACATGAGCGTGTTTGAGAATATGGCATTCGGATTGAAGCTGCGGAAATTTCCCAAAGCGGAAATCCAGAAGCGGGTCAACGATGCGGCGGCGATTCTTGGGCTTGAGCAATTGCTGGATCGCAAGCCAAAGGCACTTTCTGGCGGTCAGCGTCAGCGTGTGGCCGTGGGCCGTGCGATTGTGCGTCAGCCTAAGGTTTTTCTTTTCGACGAGCCGCTTTCGAACCTTGATGCCAAGATGCGGGTGCAGATGCGCACGGAGATCATCAAACTGCACCAGCGGTTGCAGGCGACGATGATTTACGTCACGCACGATCAGGTCGAGGCGATGACGATGGGCACGCGGATCGTGGTGATGGATGCTGTCGTGAACCCCGAGACGGGACTCAAGGAAGGCGTGGTCCAACAGGTGGATGCTCCGCTCAAACTTTACAACGAACCCACCAACTTGTTTGTGGCCGGGTTCTTGGGCAGTCCTCCCATGAATTTTTTGAAAGGCCCCTTGCGCATGGAGAAGGACCAACTGGTATTCAAAGAAATGAATGGCGGCGCGGTGGAAGTCAAACTGGGCCAGCGAGCGGCGGCGGTGCCGTTTGTTGGGAAGGATGTCATCCTTGGGATTCGTCCGGAGAGTTGTGATCTCGTGCAGGACGGCAAGCCGCTGCCAGAGAACTCGTTCCAAGCCGTTGTTGACATCGTCGAGCCGATGGGGGCCGAGACGTATTTCTACCTCCAAACCGGTGCGCACACGGTGATCAGCCGAAGCCATGCTACGGTCGATCAGCGCGAGGCCGGACACCGCTTGCGGTTTGAAATCGATGCGGATCGTGCACACTTGTTTGATCCGGTCACGGGCAACCGGATTCATTAAGGTCGCCAGCTGTCCGGGAGACGACCATGAAAAATAAGGCACCGTCTCCGGTGAGGAGTGCGGAGGATTTCGGAAACGAGGAGGCGATTCGGTTGGCGGAATTTGCGGTTCCGGCAGCGGGATCGGCCGGTCGGCGGCACCGGGAGCCGACTCATGCGTTCCGATCCGAGATCCAACGCGACCGGGCCCGCATCATCCATTGCTCAGCGTTCCGGCGGCTTGATGGCAAGACTCAGGTTTTTTTGAACGGCACGGGCGACCACTATCGCACGCGCCTCACGCACACGATTGAGGTGGCATCGATCAGTCGGACGGTGGCCCGCGCCTTGCGACTCAATGAAGACCTCGCTGAAGCGATTGCACTGGCCCACGATCTCGGCCATCCACCCTGCGGGCACACGGGCGAGAAGGAACTCAACCGCCTGCTGCAGGATGATGGGGGATTTGATCACAACACCCAGAGCCTGCGGCTGGTGGACGTGCTGGAGGAAAAATATCCGACCCGCGCTGGGCTCAACCTCACATGGGATGTACGCGAGGGGCTTCAGAAACACGCGACCGGGTTTGTGCATCCGATCAGCGGCGCGTCGTATCCTTCCGCCAGCATGGAAGCCGGGGTGGCGGATTTATCGGATGAAATTGCGTATTCGAGCCACGATCTGGACGATGGACTCGATGCCGGTCTCCTGACGGCTTCCGCCTTGGAGTTCGTGCCGCTCTGGAAGCGGGCGCTGGAGCGCGCGCGTTCCGAACATGCCGCCACCGATCCTGCCAAGCACCGCGGGTTTGTGATTCGTTGCTTGGTCAATGAACTCGTCGAGGATCTTGTCACGCATACCTCCCGGCAGGTTGCCCGCAGCGGCGTGCTCACCCTTGAAGACGTGCGCAACCACCCGGCGCGACTGGCCGGGTTTTCTCCAAAAATCCGCAGCGAACTCGCCAACTTGCGAAAATTTCTTTTCAAAAACCTCTATCACCATCCGGAAGTCGCCAATGCCAACCGCCAAGCCGCACGGCGGATTTCGGATCTTTTCGATTTCCTTCGTGCGCATCCCTCCCTGCTCGGACGCAAAGCTGCGGCGCGGATTCGTCGCGATGGACTCGAGCGCAGCCTCTGTGATTATCTTTCAGGAATGACCGACCGGTATCTTGTGCTCAAGCATAGCGAATGCATCGGGTGATCCTGATAAGAGCGAAAACGTCGAGGTGGACGCTCCCACAGCGGAATCGTTGTAGCCGCCCCACTCTGTTGGGGCGCTCCTCCTCTCTCCAGAACACGTGGGGGCCTGATGGATGTCTGGCTCTCCGCCGAAGACATGGAGGTCTTGCGGAAGACTCTGTCAGACTACGAGGCCATGGGGATTCGTTTTCATGCGCTGCATCCAGCGTGCATCCTTTCTCCATGGCATCACTCACGTGAGAGGTTTGAGAGAAGCGCACCGTAGGTATCTCGGGCATTGAGGGCGCGGAGGATGCCGGATTTGTCGAGGATGAAGACGGTGGGGAGGGCGTTGATGCCGAGCGGGCGGGCGACTTTGTTTTGCCAGCCGCCGCCGTCGAAGTGGGTGGGCCAGTCTTCGATGCGGAGCTCCTTCATGCGTTCGCGCAGGAGGGATTTATCGGAATCGAGGCTCACGGTGGCGACGCGCACGTTTTTGAAAGGTTGGATAAAGTTCCGGAAGGATTGCATCCACATCAGGCTGTGGGGGGAGGCTGCGGACCAGAAGACGATGACGGTCGGGCCGCCTTGCGGATTCGCAGTGTTAAAGGTTCCGCCCTGGATCGTATCGAAGCGCAGGTTGAGGGGTTTGCCGAGACGGTCGAGCCGGACCAAGTCGTCGGCGATCCGGTGGGACAGCGAGTCTTCATTCGTGAGGGCACGAGCCTCCTGGAGCAGGGCACGTTTTTCGGAGGGGTCCTCATCGCAGACGGTGGCTGCCTCGACCAGAAGCCGGGGACCTCGCTTGTCACCAGGGTATTTTTCGACAAATTGGCGGGCCACGCGAACAATGGACTCCCGCATTTGGGATTCTTTTCCCATCGTGCTTTGAAGGAAAAGCGAGGTGCGTTGGAAGCCTGCGTCCGCACGCTTTGAGGCTGGCGTGGAATCCTGGCGTTCCAGCTCGGTGAGGATGCGCTGGGCCTCGTCCTGCGGTGCCTTCACATTGTCCATCTTTCCTTCGGTGGCCAAAATTCCTGCCAGCCTCAACTTCGCGTCGAAGGCCTGTGGGGCGTTCGGATACTTTGAAAGAAATTCTTCAATGAGACGCTTTTGTTTCGAGAGGTGCGTGCGCGCGATCCATTGAGCCTCTTCGCGCGAAGCGGGTTTCTTGGAAGGGCCGGCATCCATCGCCGCAATGGTGGACCATGCGGACTCCGGCGCGCTGGCGAGCGCGGCAACGGGTGCCAGGCAGATCGCGATAGCGAGGCCAACGAGAGCTGCCGGCAGTCGATGGGTCAGCCGGGTCATTTCACATTCAGCGTGGCGAAGACCGCCCGGTGGTCACTGCCCTTATACCATTCGCGTGCGCTGCTGATTCCGCTTTTTTCCTTGATGATATCTGGCAGCAAGCCCCTGCTGACGAGCAGGTAATCGATGCGGGAATAGATGTCCGCAGTGGACCAATAGTGGGTCCAGCGGTAGCCGTAGCGGTCGGTGAGAAAGAGATCCTTGAGGCGCAGGGGATCGCGTGAGGAACCCGCAATTTCTTTCACGGGGTATTCGTTTTTGGTGTCATTCAAATCGCCGAAAACGATGAGTTTCTGATCCGGATTTTTTCCTAGAACCTCATCGAGATGTCGGCGCACATGCCACGCTTCTTTGGCCCGCATGGCGACTTGATCGAACTCCGGGACTTCGCGACGGGACTTCAAATGCAGGCCAATGAGACGCAGATTCTCGGAATCCGACAGCGCGACGGACACATCCAAAATTCCTCGCCCAATCCGGGTATGTTGCCCATTGAGTTCAAAGGGCACATCATCGCGAGAGTTGCGGGCAACGATGGGCAGCTTGCTGAGCAGAGCAACATGTCGGGCTTCATCTGCACCCTTTACCCATTCTTTGTGCGGGTAATCAATTCCGGCGGCCTTCAGACGCAGGCGCAGGTCTTCGAGATCCGCTTCCGTGCCAATTTCAATAATCCCCAGCACATCGGGCGAGATCTCTTTGATCGCTTCCACGACAGCGGCTTTTTCCTCCTCCGGCTTCGGCGCATTGGCGGATTTTCCGCCCACTCGGCGCTTCATGCTGAGGTAGTTTTCGACGTTGTAGGAGGCGACAACGACCTCCTTGGCTGACAGTCCTCCGACAAGCGCGGCACCAATCAGGAGCGCGAGCGCGATCCGATGCCAGTGCGAACTCACGCGGATTTTGGAGGCTGCGTGATCTGTTTGGGTTCGTCGGCGGAACTTGCGAACGTCTCGGTGGAGGCTGCGGGTTTGGGTTTCACATCCTCAGCAGACTTGTGAACCTCGCGCTCGAACTCGTCCTTCGCTTTTTTGAATTCTCCAAGGCTCTGCCCAATCCCTTTGGCCAGTTCGGGAAGTTTTTTGGCTCCAAAAAGCAGAAGCACGATCACCAGAATAAAGATCAGCTCCGGACCACCGGGCATCGACCAAGCAAGGAGAGGTTCCATAGTGATCAACCCATACACCCGCTATGAACCGAATGCCAGCGATTCCTTTTCAGCCGATTTCGCCATCCGCAAGGCCTTCGGGCAGCGGGGCGGGACGGGTCATCAGGCTGACCATTTCGACATGGTGACCGGAGTCCCAGGAATCCAGAATCGAGTGCATGATGTCGAGCACGTGGTAAGCGGTGCGGGCATTGGCGCGGTGCTCACGCTTGTCGTGCAGGGCGGACGCCATATCGGCCACGCCGAGCCCCCGGGAGTTCTCGGAGTTGGCAAATGCGAGCGGGACATCCGTCCAGTCTCCCCCAACGCGCTTCAACCGGACCGGACCTCCAAAGTTGTTCGGATCCGGAACTTGGAGAGTGCCCTCGGAGCCATAGATCTCAATGGAAGGCATCGAGTGAGCTTTGACGTCGAAACTGGTCGCCAAGGTGACGACTGGTCCGGATTCAAAATCCAGCACCGCCGCGATGTGGGTGGGGGTGTTGACGGAAATCTGTTTGCCCGCAAGCGGCTGACTCGTGATCGTGCGCTCTGGAAAGCTGACGCGGGCGGAACCCGTCACTCGGCGCACCGGGCCGAGCAGGGTCGTGAGCGCGGTGAGGTAGTAGGGGCCCATGTCAAAGAGAGGACCCGCGCCCTTCTGGTAGTAAAATTCTGGGCTCGGATGCCAGCTCTCGTGCCCGGCGCAGAGCATGAAGCCCGCGCCTCCGATGGGCTCCCCAATAGCGCCTTCATCAATAAGCTTCCGACACGTCTGGAGTCCGGCTCCCATAAAGGTGTCCGGGGCGCAGCCAATGATCAGATCCTTCTCCCGTGCCAGCGCCATCATCTCGCGGGCACCCCGGCGTTTTTGGGCGAGCGGTTTTTCGTTGTAGAGGTGCTTGCCACTGCGCAGCACTTCCATGCCCACCTCGGCATGAACCGCCGGCAGGGTCAGGTTGATCACCAGCTCGATCTCGCGGTCGGCCAGCAATTGCTCAACGCGCAGCGGACGCGGAATCCCATGCTTCTCGGCCAGATCATGCGCCCTTGCGAAATTCAAATCAGCACACCCAATGATCTCCAGGTTGCGGAACTTCTTTCCGGCCTCCGCATAGATGGCGCTGATATTTCCACATCCGATGATTCCGACTTTCATTCGCTTCATCGTCGTAACCAAGCGTTCCACAAAGGAAAATGCGAGAAGGAAGTGTAAGATTTTTGCGCTTTTCGCAACAGGGAATTGGCAGTAGGACTCCTGCGGTGTTTGGCAAAAAGAAATCGCGTTGGGTGATGGTGGGCTTGCAGGCTTTGGTGAGCCTTGGGCTTCTGGCTGCGCTTTTTGGGGCCAAGGGGTTTGGCGAGTCCGTGGCCGAGGTCGCAAGGAGTGCAGATCTGCGTTGGCTCGCGCTTGGGCTGGCAGTTGCGGGGGTGGTTCAATTCCTCTGCCTGCTGCGGTGGCGGATCTTTTTGGGCATTGCAGGGGTTGAGATCCGGTTTCCCGAAGCGGCGGCCGCATTTTTTGCAGGGCTGTTCAGCAATCTATTTCTGCCCGGCGGTGCAGGGGGCGATGTGGTCAAGATTGGTTTGCTGGCGGCGGGACGGCATCCGGTGGGACGTTCGGCGATGTCGGTGTTGATGGACCGCCTTTGCGGCACGGTGTCGATGATCCTTCTGGGCAGCACACTGATGGCCTGGCAGTTCGACTGGCTCTCGCAGAGTCCACTCGTCACAGGATTGATCCATTCGATTGCCATTTATCTCGGTGTGCTGGCATTTTTGATTCTGCTGTCGATTTTTCTGACATCCGCCCACATGGTCGAGCGCCTTCCGGCCCGCTGGCCTGGACGCAAGCTGCTCGTCGGGATGGCGGGCGTTTATTTCCAATGCGCCCTGCAATGGCGGCGAACGCTGTCAGCGGTGTTCCTCTCGATTGGGATGTTGGCTCTGTTTTTTCTGAGCTACTACTGCTCGGCGCGGGCCTTTGGAGTCGAGATCCCGGTGGGGCAATTCCTTGCGCTCATGCCAACGGTGGACATCATTTCCGGCCTGCCAGTGAGTCTCGGCGGATTCGGAGTGCGCGAGGGAGTCTTCACATTTTTGTTGGGTCATTTGGCCGGAGTATCCGGGGCACTGGCGGTCTCGGTGTCTCTAGGTGGCTATCTGCTCAACGCCCTCTGGGGGCTGCCCGGCGCGTTGTTCTGGCTATGGCATCGAAAGGAAAATACGAAATGAGCACAGGAGAGCAAGCTGCCGAGCACTTCCGGTTTTCGCGGTTCCTGCACGGCTACGCCAAGGGCAAGACGCGCTGGGATCCGGCCTACCCCGCCGTGGCCGAAATCCTTCGCAAGTCCCCGCACGCGCTGCTGGACATCGGCTGCGGAGTCGGACTGCTGGCCGCCTACCTGCGCGAGGCGGGTTGTCGTCAGCGCCTCCTTGGCATTGAGCCGGATGCCAACAAAGTGGATGTGGCCATGGCGCACATTGCCCCGGCCTACCCGCATACGGAATTCGTGGTCGGAGACGCGCGGGCGCTGCCCGAATTTTCTGGGGATGTCGTGATGCTGGACGTGCTGCACTACATGGACCGCGACGGGCAAATGGCAGTTCTCCGGCAGGTGGCTTCGCGGGTTGCGCCCGGAGGCTGCGCCCTCATCCGCACGACCTTCCGCGACCGCTCATGGCGCTACTATGCCACCATGGCGGAAGAAGTCGTGGTGCGGGTTTCCGGCTGGATCCGGGGCGGCTGCTGTCAATTCCCCACACGCGCCGAGGTCCTTGCTCCCTTCTCGGGATCTCAGTGGACCGCGACCGTGCGCCCGATGTGGGGACGCACACCCTTCAATAGCCACCTCATCGAAATTCGCCGAAGGTGATAGGCGGCGTCGTCCCTCGCCCTGAAGCAGCCAATAGCACCACCGCTCGGACCTCTGCCTCACAGGGCCAGCAGGGTTGAGGATTCCCACTGAGGTTCGATGTTCCTGCCGTATATCCAGCGATACGGATAATTTGGTGTTATCGGCTTCTAGCGGCCTTTCGGGCGGCGATGCTGCGGATGATCACGTAGAAGACGGGGGTGAGGAAGATGCCGAAGAACGTGACGCCGAGCATGCCGGAGAAGACGGCGGTACCGAGAGCCTGGCGCATTTCGGCACCGGGGCCCGACGCGAGGACGAGCGGGACGACGCCGAGGATGAATGCGAACGAGGTCATAAGGATCGGGCGGAGGCGGAGGCGGCAGGCTTCGGTGATGGCGGCGAAGCGGTCCTTGCCGCCATCCTCAAGCTGCTTGCCGAACTCGACGATGAGGATGGCGTTTTTGCAGGCGAGGCCGACGAGGACGATGAACCCGATCTGGGTGAAGATGTTGTTATCGAGGCCGCGGAGGAGGACGCCGCCGATGGCGGAGAGCAGGCACATGGGGACGATGAGGATAATGGCGAGCGGGAGGGTCCAGCTTTCGTATTGGGCGGCGAGGGTAAGGAAGACGAAGAGCACGCAGATCGGGAAGATAAACAGCGCGACGTTGCCTGCGAGGATCTGCTGGTAGGTGAGGTCGGTCCACTCGAAGCCCATGCTGCGGGGAAGGGATTTTTCGGCGAGTCGCTGCATGATCGTGACCGCCTGGCCGGAGCTGACCCCTGGCTTGGTGCTGCCGACGATATCCGCGGCCGGGTAGAGGTTGTAGCGGGTGACGGTGGCCGGAGCGGTGATCTCGGAGACCGTGCCGAGGGTGGCCAGCGGAACCATGGCTCCGGAATTGCTGCGGGCCTGGAGCCGGAGGATGTCTTGCGGCAGCACGCGGAAGCGTGCGTCCGCCTGGGCGTTGACCTGGAACGAGCGGCCGAAGAGCGTGATATCGTTGACGTAGGAGGAGCCGAGCAAGATCTGCAAGGTGCTGAAGACGTTGCTGAGCGGGACGTTCAGCGACTTCGCCTTGACGCGGTCGATGTCGACGTAGAGCTGCGGGGTTCCAGAGCTGAAGCTGGTGAACACCCCAGTGAGGCTCGGGTTTTTGTTGGCGTCGGCAACGAGGCTGTCCGTCGCCTCCTCAAGCGCCGTGAACCCCATGCCGCCGCGATCCTGAACCATCATCCGAAAGCCGCCGGTGCTTCCCAGCCCGTCCACCGGCGGCGGGCCGAAGACGGCCGTGAGGGCCTGGGGGATTTTTGAGAGCGAGGCGTTGAGGTTTCCGGCGATTGCTGTTCCCGAGAGGGCGGGCGATTTGCGTTGGCTGAACTCGTCGAGGATGACGAAGATCGTGGCGGCGTTCGGGATGTTCGAGCCCGAGACGACCGAGAGGCCGTTGATGACGAGAGAGTGCGCGACGCCGGGGGTATTGCGGATGATTCCGTCGGCGATGGCTGAGACGGCTTTGGTGCGGTTGATCGATGAGGCGTCGGGGAGCTGGACGTTCGCGATCAGATAACCTTTGTCCTGTTGGGGAATGAATCCGACCGGGGTCTTGAGAAAGCCGAGCACGGTGAGGCCGAGGAGGCCGAGGTAGAGGACAGCGACGAGGGATGTCATCCGGGTCAGGCGGGCGACGGCGTGGCCGTAGTGGGTGGCTACCCGGTCGAAGAAGGTGTTGAACGCGCGAAAAAACCATCCGAACGAGGCGTCGATCGCGCGGGTGAGCAGGTCTTTTTTTGCGCCGTGAGGTTTGAGGAGGAGGGCGGCGAGAGCGGGGCTGAGGGTGATGGAATTGAAGGCTGAGATGAGGGTGGAGACGGCGATCGTGAGCGCGAACTGGCGGTAGAATTCGCCTGACATGCCGGGGATAAATGCGGTGGGGACGAAGACGGCCGTGAGGACAAGGGCCACGGCGACGACCGCGCCGAAGACCTCGTCCATCGCTTTCCGGGCTGCCTCGACCGGCCCCATGCCCAGGCCGAGGTTGCGCTCGACATTTTCGACCACCACGATGGCGTCATCCACCACGATGCCGATCGCCAGCACGATGCCAAAGAGCGAGATGTTATTGAGAGAGAACCCGAAGGCCGCCATGGCGGCGAACGTGCCGATCAGCGAGACCGGGACGGCGATGAGGGGAATGATCGTCGCCCGCCAGGATTGGAGGAAGACGAGGACGACGAGGATGACGAGGGCGATGGCCTCGAAGAGCGTATGGATCACGGAGTTCACGGATTCCTGCACAAACCCGGTCGTGTCGTAATCGATGCGGTATTCCAAGCCGTCCGGAAACCGGGCCTTCATCTCCTCCATCACCTTGCGGATGCTTTTGGCGGTCTCGAGGGCATTTCCGCCCGGCTGCTGGTAGATGGCGAGGCCGACGGTGGGGTGTCCGTCGAGCGTGCTTTCGATGCTGTAGTCGCGGGCACCGAGCTCCGCACGGCCGACGTCGCCGAGGCGGACGATCTGGCCAAAGGATCCTTGCTTGACCACAATTTCTTCGAATTCCTGCGCGGTGGTCAGGCGGCCCTGGGTGTTGACGGTATATTGAAAGGCAGTGCCGTCGGGGACGGGAGGTGCACCGATGGTCCCGGCAGCCACCTGGACGTTTTGCTCGCGGATCGAGTTCACCACGTCCTCGGCGGCGAGCCCGCGGGCGGCAAGCTTTTCTGGATCCAGCCAGATGCGCATGCTGTATTCGTAGCCAAAGATACTGATGTCGCCGACGCCGTTGACCCGCGCGAGGGCGTCCTTGAGCTGGAGGATGGCGTAGTTGCCGAGGTAGAGCGCGTCGAAGCGGCCGTCCGGGGAGATCAGGTTCACCACCATCATCATCGAAGACGACTGCTTTTTCACCGAGACGCCGGTGCGGCGGACATCCTCCGGCAGGAGGGGGAGAGCGAGGTTGACCCGGTTCTGGGTGAGGACTTGGGCGGTGTCGAGGTTGGTGCCGAGCTTGAACGTGATATTGAGGACGTAGGAGCCGTCGCTGTTCGACTGCGACGACATGTAGAGCATGTTCTCAACGCCGTTGACCTGCTGCTCAATGGGGGCTCCGATGGTTTCGGCCACGGTCTGGGCGTTGGCACCCGCATAGCCTGCCGCCACCTGGACTGTCGGCGGCGTGATCTCGGGATATTGGGCGACCGGAAGCGTGATCAGGGCCACCGCGCCGACGATGGTGATGACGATTGAGAGCACGGCTGCGAAGATCGGCCGCGCGATGAAAAAGTGGCTGATGTTCATTGCCCGGCCTCCGCAGGCGTGGGCGTGGCGGCGGGGTCAGTCCAAGGTTGTGGGGAGACGATTTCCCCGGAGCGTGCCTTAAGGATGCCCTCAACGATCACGGAATCTCCGGCGTGGACGTCTCCGGTAACCACACGCCAGCCGTCGTCCTGCAAGGCTCCGGGGACGATCCGGAGTTGCTCCGCGACACCATCCGGCTTCACGATAAAAACGAATTTCTGCCCTTGGTCGGTGCCAATGGATTCCTGGGGAACGAGAAGTCCCTTGTAGGAGGGACCGCCGGGAAAGCGGAGCCGGACGAACATGCCGGGGCCAAGGAGGTTGCCATCGTCCTGAAAGACCCCGCGGATCGAGATCGTGCCGGTATCCGAGTTCACCCGGTTATCGGAAAAATCGATATACCCGGTGTGAGGGAACGATTTTTCATCTGCAAGCTGGAGCTGGATCGGGGTTTTCGGCTGCTTTTTTTTGGATTCCCCCGGGACGGTCTCTGGGATGTCACCCTGCTCGTCTAGGGAATTTTGGAGGCGGATGTATTTGAGGAGCTGGCGCTCATCGATGTCGGCGTAGGCATAGATCGGGTTGGTGGAGACAATGACGGTGAGGGGATCCTGCATGTCGGGGGTGACGAGATTTCCTGGCGTCACGGACGCCTTGCTGGTCTGGCCGTCAATCGGGGAGGTGATCGTGGTGAACTCAAGGTTCAGCTTCGCTGTGTCGAGATCCGCTTTGGCCACCGCCAGGCTGCCCTGGGCTTTGAGGTAGCCGGCCGACTTCGCGTCGAAGTCCTGAGCCGAAATCGCATTTTTCAAGCGGAGATCGCGGGAGCGGTTGTATTCGATGGCGGCGAGCTGGAGGTCGGCCTGGGCCTGGTCAAATCCCGCCTGGGCGCGGTCGAGATCGGCCTGATACGGGCGCGGGTCAATGATGAAGAGCGGAGCGCCTTTTTTGACCTCCTGCCCGTCCTGGAATTTGGTCTCGATCAGGTATCCGCTGACCCGGGCGCGGATCTCCACCTTCTGCTCGGCGGCGGTCCGTCCGGTGAAAACGACAAAGTCCTGGACCTCACGTTCCTGAACGGTGGCGACGGTGACGACGGGCGGCGGGGTTTCCTGGTCCTCGGGCTTGTTGCACCCGGTGAGGACGAGCGCGGCGGCAGCCAGCGGAAGGAGGCGGGGGTGGAGCTTCATGGGAAGTGGCATGAGGTTTGATAGAGCTGGTGAGCTGGTTTGAAAATAACTAATCGTCTGCCCTTAAACCTAAATCCGGCAGAAGAATGAACCACGGATTTCAGTAGAGTATCACGGATAGAGGCAGTTATGACACTTTTTCTGCGCTTCACGATTCATCTGACGGGTGAGTCGGGAGTCCGGTACCAGTGTGCAATTTCTCCTTTTTGCATTTGACGAAAGGGCAGCCGTCCCGCGTTTTGTCGCATTTTTCGAGGTGCCGTGTGTCCGATGTACGAAGAATTCACGAACTGAAAATCGTGCAAATGTCTTCAGCAAGCCGGCAATAGGATCGAAAACAAAATTCCACTGCCGGATTTCTTCATTGGCCCTCATGCCGCTGTGCTTGATTTGCCGTTGGCCACCGCGGATGTGGATCGTTACCGAACCTATTTCCCTTCGGTCAGGATGATCTGCCCATGATCAGCGTCAGGGCAGGAAGTCAGCTCGAATTTTTTGGATTCCGCGGATGTTGGAGGCAGCGGTGAGGGCGCTGGCGGCGGAGTCCGGGGGGGTGTTGGGCGGGAATGGAATGGTGGCGGTTCCGTTGCGGAGCGTGGTGTGCTGGGTGGTGGCGGAGGGGATTTTTCGGGAGGAGAGGAGTCCTCTCAATTCGCTGAGGGCGATGGCGTCTTCGTAGAGCGAGGAAGAGGGTGCCGGGCTGCGGCCTCGGAGTACGATGGAGGTGGCTGTGGCCTCGATCACGGCGCAGGATGGCGGCAGCAGTTTTCTGACCTGAGAGGCAAGGGTTTCGCGGGGGATCACGATCTCGCGATGGGGCGCGGGTTCCGTAGCTGGAATAGGGACCTCGGACACGACTGGCAGGGTCGGCTCGGCAGGCAAGAAAGCTTTGTCGGCAACAACGGACGGAGTCGGACGGGCTGAGGTGGTTTTTCTGGCGCTCGCGCAACCCGTGAGGAGAAGCGCAACAAGAAACCACTGGACCTGCCAAATGCTGGCGAACTGGCGAAGGAATTTGGTGATCATGACTTTGGTGGACCTCAGGATTTTTTGATGTTGAGGCGCAGGAAGGTTGGAACATCAAGGTCCTCGCCCTCCACGATCGTTGGCTCGATTTTTTCGAAGCGTCCGCGGGCGACCGGTTCGAATTGCAGGGTCTCCTGCTTGACTTTTTGAGCGGAGGCTTTGGCGGCAGGTTTGTGTGCGGGGGTGGGACGTTGTGCTGTCGGACGAGGAGGAGCGGCCTGGGGTTCGGGGGCCGGCTCCTCTTCGGCGGGAACGAGTTCGGGTTCCAGAAGATCCGTCGGCTGGGCGGCGGGTCGAGGGGCGGGCGGACGGACCTCGCGGGCCGCA
>JBBQRY010000028.1:0-13996 GCA_038214335.1 Chthoniobacterales bacterium | reverse complement strand
GCAGGAACCCCAAATCCGCACGTGGAGTCATTCCACCTTGCGCCCACGTGCTTGTCGCCATGTGAGAAATCCTGCCAGATCGCTCGCACGAGGACCATCAAAGCCAATCAGCTTCCTCGTTCCGACAATCTTCTGATTTTTGGGATTTCCAATTCCCGCATCGTCCGCTTTCCTTCATCGCATGATCGAACGATACAGCCTGCCCGAAATGCGGTCCATCTGGACCGACCAGCGCAAACTTGAAATCTGGTTGGAAATTGAAACCCTGGCCTGCGAAGCCATGGCCGAGCTGGGCCAAATCCCCGTCGAGGACGCCAAGGAAATTCGCGCCAAGGGGGCGTTTGACATTGCCAATGTGCTCGAGATCGAAAAGCGCACCAACCACGACGTGATCGCGTTTCTGGAAGACGTGGCATGGCGGGTAGGTCCGGCCGCACGCTGGATCCACCAGGGCCTGACCTCCTCGGACTTGCTCGACACGACGCTCGCTGTGCAAATGCTGGAGTCCTGCAACCTGCTTGAACGCGATCTTGAAAACCTTCGCGAAGCGGTTGCCAAACGCGCCGTTGAGCACAAGTTCACACCCATGATCGGTCGCAGCCACGGAATCCACGCCGAGCCGATCACGTTCGGACTCAAGCTGGCTCTCATGTATGATGAGTTTGGCCGCGCGTTGGAGCGTCTGCGCCAGATGCGCGAGCGGGTGCGCGTGGGAAAAATCAGCGGTGCCGTCGGCACCCACGCCCACCTGGATCCCAAAGTCGAGGAATCCGTCTGCACCAAACTGGGACTGATTGCGTCCCCGCTTTCCACGCAAGTCATCCAGCGCGACCGCCATGCGGAATTTATGACAACCCTTGCGCTGATTGCTTCGAGCATTGACCGCTGGGCCACGGAATTCCGCCACCTTCAACGCACCGAAGTGCTCGAGGTCGAAGAGTATTTCAGTGCCGGACAGAAAGGCAGCTCGGCCATGCCCCACAAGCGGAATCCGATCACCGGAGAACGCCTCAGCGGGCTCGCCCGCGTGATCCGTGGCAACTCGCTGGCCGCCCTCGAAAATGTCGCCCTCTGGCACGAACGCGATATCAGCCACAGTTCGGTCGAACGCGTGATCCTGCCGGATAGCTGCACCCTGCTTGATTACATGCTGGTGACGCTCACCAAGCTGGTCGCAAATCTCCTCGTCTATCCCGAAAACATGAAGCGGAATATGGAAATCACCGGCGGACTCTACGCCAGCCAGTCCGCCCTGCTCATGCTCACCGAAAAAGGACTCGACCGCAAAGATGCTTACGAAGCTGTCCAGCGCGCCGCCATGAAAACATGGGCCGAAGGCGGCGGCCTCGCCCGCCATCTCTCGGAAGAACCCACCGTCTCCACACACCTCAACCAATCCGACATCGAAAAAGCCTGCGCCCCCGAACGCCACTTCCGCTTCGTCGAAGAAAAGTTTCGTGCCGTCGGAATCCGCTCAGATGGCTCGCAAAAGTAACTGTCGGTCCGTCTTCTGATGCTTGATGAAATGAGAAAGTATTCGTGGATTTTTGCTGGGGCAGCCTCGGTCGTGTTGCTGTGTTCGTGTGCATCGGTGAGTGTGAGGGACGTGACGCGCACCGAGCCGATGCCCCCCGCGCGGTTGCCGGATCAGGTCTTGGTGGTGCCCTTTACGTTTTCGGAGGAGGGGCTTCGGGTGGACCGCTCGGGAGCTGAACTCGAGACGACGAAGTTCCAGCTCCAAGAACTCATGACGCGGAACCTTGTGCGTCGGCTGCCAAAGTATGTGGCTCCGGGGAAGGCGATTGCCTCGAATGCTCCGCTGCCGCCCGGGAACAAGTGGCTGATTCGTGGAAATTTCGACAAAGTTTACCAAGGCAGCCGGCTCATGCGCTCGGTGATTGGTTTGGGCACCGGGCGGACGTTCATGGAGACAACGGTCGATGTCTATGATCTTTCCAACTCCACGCCCCGTCGGTTTCTGCGCATCACGACCACCGGTGGGTCAAATATCTCCCCGGGTGTGCTCGGCTTGGCTACCTTTTTTCTCTCGGGTCCCATGGCACTCACCTCGCTTTTCAATGCGGTGGACGGTGTGCGCAGCGGAGTCACTTTCGATGCCGTGCGCACCAGCCGCGAGGTCAATGCCGCACTTTCCGAATTCCTCTTCCAGCGCGGCGTGATTTCCTACACAGAAGCTGCTGGGCCCAAGCGTCTCGGACAATTCCCAAACCGGATGGGTCCGCCGGATCGCGCAAAACTCGGCAACCTCCAAGGGCCGAAATCCGAGTAAGATGGCTGGACTCGCGGCATTGCTCTTTTCGGGAGAGCACCAGGATGTCTGAATTTCTCCACCCAAAGAACCAACCCAAATCCTATCCGAAAAGAGGATTTATGTGATTGAGAATCAGGTTGTTGCGCACGCGGGCAGCAACGACCTCCCGGTGAGCTTGCAGAGCGTCCGTAAATCGCGGCCCCATGGCAGCGGCAATTTTGAACGACACGTGGATAAATTGCCGAAACTGCAAATCATAGGCAGGATTTGAGGAATCGTGAACGAGGGCGGAAACAAACTGCTCGGACGTCCACTGCCCGACTTCTTCCGCTGTGGGAAGGTCTGGAATCGAGATATCGACGACCGGCCCATAGGGGGCGATGAGCTCTTCGGCATGGCCAAGAGCCGTGAAATAGATGTCTTTCGCAATTTGAAGCGCCTCGCCACCCGCCGAGGCCAACCCCGCCACCTCTTCCAGCCATGTGGTTCCGGCAGTTTTCAGGTGGAGTCCGGCATGGTGCTTTTCCACAAGTCGCCGGATGATCGGATACAAAGAAAACTTGTCGCTGCCAGAATGCACGCTGATCTTGAGTCCCTCGGGCAATCCGAATTTCTGCACGGCAAAGGCGATCACTGCAAGGTCGGCATCGAACTCGTTTTCAAAGGCGGTAAGGTCTCCCACATAATCAACGCCCTTGTTGAAGCGTCCGGTGAATTTCGGAGCCACCGTCTGCGCCGGAATCCCCTCATCGGCAATCATGGCCAGGATGAGCAGCAACTCGGCCGGGGACTGCGGCTGGTCGGTTTCATCAATCGAAACCTCAATCGCAAAAGAATCCGCCAACTTGCATTCCGCAATCCGCCGATGGATTTTGCCAGCCTCCTGCATCGCAAAAAGAAATTTTCCGGCGGTGCGGCGGATATCGTCCGCCGTGATTTCGACCTCCTGTCCGAATCCCGGAAACGTGTGCTGCCCGATCAGTCCCGCGTGACGTTCCTCAAACGCGCGGAGGTCGGCATCCGCCGCCGCCTTGCCCGTGTAATCCGCCACATCCAGCGTAAAGAAATCGCTGCATTCCATGAAGGCCTCAACGGTCTGGAGATTGATATGATCCGCATCGACGAAATACGGACGATCCCACCCAAGAGCCGCGACCGCAGCATCGGCCTCCGCGCGCAGATCCGAAGGACGGCTTCCGATGAGCGTGTGTTCGCGGTTGGATTTGTTCCAGACTGGATGCAAGGGGATGCCGCGAGCGGCGGCGGCCATCACCGCAGAAAGCTGTGCTTCCCCCTCCATCCCAAAGCGATCGCCCATGCCCAGTGTAAATCGTGGTAAATTCTTCATAAAAAATCGTTGTGCAAGCCAGCCAGATTACCGCCTCCAGATGCGAAGAAAAGAAAATCAAACGGCAATTGAAAGATCATGCAAGGGCGGGAATGACCTGATTTTCCAACTCTCCGATGATCCGTCTGCCTAGGGATCGGATAAAAACCCGACTCAAAATCAGCCGCCATATATCGGAATGACTCAACTGCTCCGCAGCGTCACTCAAGCGACTTTAAAAATGACCGACCCATGTTTGTCGCTTTTGGGTCTGGGCCGCTTTTGTGAGTGCTTGTCACTGTCAGCGTTGTTTGTCGGCCACTGGGCGCCTCGATCACCGTCAACCCGATGACACTGCCTTATTCGCCGAGTTCTTCGCCCACCATGTAGCGGGTGAAGCGGCGGATGATCATGTTTTCTCCGAGTTCAGCAATTTTGCTGTTGAGGAGATCTTTGATCGAGAGGTCCGGATTCTTAATGAACGGCTGTTCGAGCAAGCAGATCGTGCTGAAGAACTTATCCACTTTGCCATCGACGATTTTCTCGATGATGTTGGCCGGTTTCCCGACGACTTGGGCGGCAAAAATTTCGCGTTCGCTGAGAACGAGCTTCTCGGGAACCTCTTCACGGGTGACGTAGAGCGGGTTGGCAGCCGCGATGTGAAGTGTGACATCCTTCACGAAGTCACGGAAATTTTCATTTTTGGCGACGAAGTCGGTTTCGCAGTTCACTTCCACGAGGACGCCCACTTTGCCCTGCATGTGGATGTAGGAGGCGATGACGCCTTCCTTAGCGGTGCGGGATGCTCTCTTGCCGGCGGCGGCGATGCCTTTTTTGCGAAGGAGTGCTTCAGCGGCGACGATGTCGCCCTTGGTTTCGGACAGTGCACGTTTGCAATCCATCATTCCCGCGTTGGTTTTATCGCGGAGTTCTTTAACAAGTGAGGCAGATATTTCGGACATAAATGAAAGTGTTCAGTGATTCAGTGATTCAGTTTTCAGAAATTCGGCTCTGGCTGAACACTGAAAACTGAATACTGAAAACTTTGTTTCTATTCGGCAACGGCGGCGAGTTCGGCGGGCGCGGTTTTTCCGCCGCCTTTGGCTTCGAGGATCGCTTGGACGAGTTTCTGGAGGATGACGCGGATGGACCGGATGGCATCGTCGTTGCCGGCGATGGGGTATTCGATTTTTTCGGGGTCGCAGTTGGTATCGACGATAGCGATGATCGGGATTTTGAGGCGGTTGGCCTCGGCGACGGCGATTTCTTCGCGGAGCGTATCGATGACGATCAGGGCATCCGGAAGGCGTTCCATGTTCACGATGCCTTCGAGGTTGTGGAGGAGCTTGGCTCCTTCACGACGGATCGCGGAAGCTTCGGCCTTGTTGATCTTCGACCATGCGGGCGACTTCTCGGCGGCTTGGATTTCCTTCAGCCGGGCAACGCTTTTACGGATCGTGGTGAGGTTGGTCAACGTGCCGCCCAGCCAGCGCTGGTTGACGAATAGTTGCTCGGTGCCGGTGGCCGCTTCGCGGACCGCTTCCTGAGCCTGCTTCTTGGTCCAGACAAAGAGAACTTTTCCGCCCCCGCGAACGAGGGTAGTTAGGTATTCGGTGGCGCGGGTGATCTGGTCCATCGTCTGGGCCAGGTCAATGATGTAGATGGAATTTTTTTCTTCCAGGATGTAGTCGCGCATTTTTGGATTCCAGCGTTTGGTCTGGTGTCCATAATGCACGCCGGCTTCGAGCAGTTCGGTCATGATTTCGACGTTAGGATGGTTGGATGATTCTTCGGACATGGTAAGGCTTAGCTGGCGGCGTTTTCAGTTTGTGGAGCAGTTTCAATGGCATCGCCCACTTGGACAATCTCGATATCGCGGTGGATTTGGAATCCGGTGCCCGCAGGGATGAGATGACCCATGATGACGTTTTCTTTGAAACCTCGCAGCCGGTCCACCTTGCCAAGAGTGGCCGCTTCGGTCAATACACGTGTTGTGTCTTGGAACGATGCCGCAGAAATAAAGCTGTCGGTCTCGAGCGAGGCCTTGGTGATGCCAAGGAGGACAGGGCTGGCTTCGGCGGGTTTGCCGCCTTTTTCGATCACACGCTCGTTCTCGGCTGCAAACGCAAGGCGGTCCACCTGATCGCCCCAGAGCATCGAGGTGTCACCGGGCTCGGTGATTTTCACCTTGCGAAGCATCTGACGCACAATGATTTCGATGTGCTTGTCATTGATTTCCACACCTTGTAGGCGGTAAACCTCCTGCACCTCGTTGAGCAGGTGCTCCTGAAGCTCTTGAGGTCCACAGATCTCCAAGATTTCGTGCGGAACGACCGGGCCTTCCGTGAGTTGCTGGCCTTTTTTGACGGTGTCGCCCTTGAAGATGATGATGTGTTTGTTGAGCGGGATGAGGTGCTCCTCTTCGGCCTTCGTCTCGGGATCGGTGACGATGAGTCGGCGCTTGGCGCGCACGGTGCCTCCGATATCCACAATGCCATCGATTTTTGCGATTTCCGCAGCATCCTTCGGACGCCGGGCCTCAAACAACTCGGCCACACGCGGCAGACCGCCGGTGATGTCCTTGGTTTTGGCAATTTTGCGCGGGGTTCGAGCGAGACGCTGTCCTGCAGGAACCTTCGAGTTGTCTTTCACCTCGATGTGTGCGCCGGCAGGAATCGAGTAACTGGCGAGGATGTTCTTTTGCTCATCCACAATAACGATCTGCGGGTGCAAATCTTCTTTGTGCTCGATAACTACTGTGCCCATGACGCCTGTGGCCTCATCGACTTCCTTGCGGATTGTGACGCCGGGGATCATGTCGTGGAACGTGACGCGACCGGCCTTCTCGGTGATGATCGGAACGTTGTAAGGATCCCACTGGATGAACATCTGGCCTTTTTTCACCTTGTCACCATCGGCGACCGAGATGACCGAGCCGACCACAATGTTGTGGCTCTCGAGTTCCCGACCGTCCGGGCCATGAAGGCTGACGGTGCCGTTTTTATTGAGAACGACATACGTGCCTTCGTTGGTTTTGACGACTTTGAGTTCGTTGAAGCGAGCGACGCCGTCGTTCTTGGCTTTGACGACTGGCTGTTTGAATGTCTGGCTGGCGGTTCCACCGACGTGGAAGGTTCGCATCGTGAGCTGGGTGCCGGGTTCGCCAATCGATTGGGCGGCAATGATGCCGACGGCTTCGCCGAGCTTGATCATGTTGCCGGTCGAAAGGTTGCGTCCGTAGCACTTCGCACAGATCCCGCGCTTGGATTCGCAGGTGAGTGCGGAGCGGATCTTGAGCTGTTCGTGACCGATCTTATCGAGGTCCGCAGCGGCTTCTTCCGTGATGAGCTGGTTGGCCTTGATGATGGCAGTGCCGGTGACTGGATCTTTGACGGTCTCGCAGCTTGCGCGACCGATGATGCGGGTCGAGAGGCTGACGACTTCTTCGTCGCCTTCGTAGATTGGGCGTACGACAATGCCGTTGGCTGTTTCGCAGTCTTCCATCCTGATGATGACATCCTGCGCGGCGTCCACGAGCTTGCGGGTGAGGTATCCGGAGTCCGCAGTCTTGAGCGCGGTATCGGCGAGACCTTTTCGGGCACCGTGGGTCGAGATGAAATACTCGAGAACCGAGAGGCCCTCGCGGAAGTTCGCAGTGATCGGCTGCTCAATGATTTCGCCCGAGGGCTTGGCCATGAGGCCGCGCATTCCTGCAAGCTGTTTGATCTGGGTGCGGTTACCACGGGCACCGGAATCGACCATCATGAAGACCGGGTTCATTTCGCGGCGTCCGTCATTGTGATCAAGCGTGCGGAAGAGGGCGTTGGCGACTTCTTCGCCGGTGTGCGTCCAAATATCCTGCACCTTGTTTTTGCGTTCGCCGTCGGTGATGATACCGCGCAGGTATTGCTTCTGGACTTCTGCCACCTCGCGGTAGGCTTTTTCCAGCAGGGCAACTTTTTCCGGTGGGATAATCATGTCCGAGATACCAATTGAGATACCTGCCTTGGTGGCCTCGCGGAAGCCGAGTTCCTTCAGGCGGTCGAGGGTCTCAACAGTCGTCTGCTGACCAGCGGCCTTGTAGCAGCGCCAGATGATATCCGAGAGCTGTTTCTTACCGCAGACTTTGTTCAAGAACCCGAGATCGGAAGGCCAGATCCGGTTGAAGACAACCCGGCCGGCGGTGGTCTCGATGACAGAGACCGAGGGATCGCCATAGACGGTTTCGCGGGCAAAATCAGGATTTTTGAACCGGATCCGGGTATGGGTGCGGATCGAGCCTTCGGAAATCGCGAGTTCAACCTCATCGGCATGAGCGAACAGCGGCATGCGCTTGTCCGGGTTGGCATCCTCGCCGCGTGGCTTCTGGGTGAGGTAGTAGCAACCGAGCGGAATGTCCTGCGACGGGTTGGTGATCGGCTTTCCGCTGGAAGGCGAAAAGATGTTGTTAGGTGCCAGCATGAGCATGCGGGCTTCCATCTGGGCCTCGACCGAGAGCGGAACGTGGACCGCCATTTGGTCACCATCGAAGTCGGCATTGTAGGCCGTGCAAACGAGCGGGTGGATTCGGATGGCTTCGCCTTCAATGAGCAGCGGCTCGAAGGCTTGGATCGAAAGGCGGTGCAGTGTCGGCGCACGGTTCAGGAGAACCGGATGGCCCTTGGTGACTTCCTCAAGGATGTCCCACACTTCCGGCGTCTGGCGCTCGATGAGTTTCTTGGCGCTGCGGACGGTGTGAACGTGGCCCTGCTCTTTGAGGCGACGGATGATGAATGGCTCGAAAAGGACGAGAGCCATTTTCTTGGGAAGTCCGCATTGGTTGAGCTTGAGCTCAGGACCGATGACGATGACCGAACGGCCAGAGTAGTCCACGCGCTTGCCGAGAAGGTTTTGACGGAAGCGACCACCTTTGCCCTTGAGCATGTCGCTCAGGGATTTGAGCGGACGGTTGGCGGCACCGGTAACGGCGCGACCGTGACGGCCATTATCAAAGAGCGCATCCACGGACTCCTGGAGCATGCGTTTTTCGTTGCGGATGATGACCTCGGGGGTCTTCAACTGCAGGAGCGTGCGCAGGCGGTTGTTGCGGTTGATGACGCGACGGTAAAGGTCGTTGAGATCGGATGTCGCGAAACGTCCGCCTTCGAGCGGAACGAGCGGACGGAGATCCGGCGGGATGACCGGAAGAACGTTCAGGATCATCCATTCTGGACGGGTGCGCGAAGTGGCAAACCCCTGGACCAACTTGAGACGCTTGGCATATTTTTTACGGAGCTGCTTGCTACGGGTCGTGAGCATCGCAGCCTCGATTTCATCATTGACCTTGGCGAGATCCGTCTGCTCGAGGAGCTTCTGGATGGCTCCGGCACCCATGCCAGCGGTGAACGATTCGCCGTATTGCTCCTCGGCTTCGCGGAATTCAGATTCGGTGAGAAGCTGGCAGCGTTGAAGCGGCGTGCTGCCGGGATCGATGACAATGTAATCCTCGTAATAGATGATGCGCTCGAGCTGGCGGGAGGTCATGTCGAGCATGAGCCCGATGCGCGAAGGCATGCACTTGTAGAACCAGATGTGCGAGACAGGAACGGCCAGATCAATGTGGCCCAGGCGTTCGCGACGAACACGCGAAAGCGTGACCTCGACACCGCAGCGGTCACAGGTGACGCCCTTGTGCTTGATGCGCTTGTATTTTCCACAGGAGCATTCCCAATCGCGGGTCGGACCGAAAATGCGCTCGCAGAAGAGTCCGCCTTTTTCGGGTTTGAACGTGCGGTAGTTGATGGTCTCGGGGTTTTTGACTTCTCCCTTGCTCCATTCGCGCATGGCTTCGGGCGAGGCGACAGTAATTGCCACCTCGTCGAACCCAACCGGTTTCTGTTCGCTGAATACTTCGCGGATATTGGCCTCTTTCATGGAATCGATATTTTCTTGGTTGGTGCGGTTCAGGCGGCGGATTCGCTGAGCGACGGGTCTTTGCCACCGACTCGCACATTCAGGCCGAGGCCCTGCATTTCTTTGATAAGCACGTTGAACGACTCCGGAGTGCCGGCTTCGAGCGAGTTATCGCCCTTGACGATACTCTCGTAGATGCGGGTGCGTCCGGCCACATCGTCGGATTTGACGGTGAGAAGCTCTTGGAGTGTGTAAGCGGCTCCGTAAGCTTCGAGCGCCCAGACTTCCATTTCTCCGAAACGCTGTCCACCATACTGGGCCTTGCCGCCGAGCGGTTGCTGGGTGACGAGGCTATAGGGACCGACCGCGCGAGCGTGGATTTTATCCGCGACCAAGTGGCCGAGTTTGAGCATGTAAATGTAGCCAACGACGACCTGCTGGTCGAAGGCCTCGCCGGTGCGACCATCATAGACAGTCGATTTGCCGTTTTCATTCGTCCACGTGAACCCTTCCTTGGTTTTCGCCTCGATGAGGAATTCGCGGATTTTGCTTTCGGGGATGCCGTCGAAGACTGGAGTGGCCACGGTGAATCCCAGCGCCTTTGCGGCCACGCCGAGGTGGGTTTCGAGAACCTGACCGACGTTCATGCGGCTTGGCACACCGAGCGGATTGAGAACGATATCGACCGGGGTGCCATCCGCAAGGAATGGCATGTCCTCTTCGGGCACGATCTTAGCAACGACGCCTTTGTTGCCGTGACGTCCGGCCATCTTGTCACCGACGCTGAGCTTGCGCTTGCTGGCGATATAGACTTTGACCTGCTTGATGATGCCGGGATCGACATCGTCGCCGCTTTCGATGCGTCCGAGGTTCTGATCGCGCTCGTTGTCGAGATCGACGAACTTGTGCTCGAACTGGCCGATGATCTCGTTGATTTTATTGCGGATCGGACTCGGATCGATTTCGACGTGGTTGTAAACCGCAGCAAGCTTGCGAAGGAGCTGCTTGGTGATTTTGCGGTTCGCGGGAATGATGATCTCGCCGGTCTGCGCGTTCACGACATCCAACGGAATCTTTTCGTTGAGAAGGATGTTCGATAGCGCGGCGGTCAACTGCTCGTGGAGATCGTCTTTGCGCTTTTTGTAGTCATCAACGATCATCTTCTGCTGCCGCTTGGACTCGGAGGGAGTCATTTTCGTGCGGGTGACCTCTTTTTTCGAGGAGACCTTCACGTCCATGACAATCCCGTAGGTGCCGGATGGCACGGTCAGCGAGGTGTCCTTCACGTCTGCCGCTTTCTCTCCGAAAATAGCGCGCAAAAGGCGCTCTTCGGGAGCCAGTTCGGTTTCGCTCTTAGGAGTGATTTTTCCGACCAGGATATCGCCGGGTTTGACTTCGGCACCAATACGGATCACGCCATCGGGGCCAAGATCCTGCAAGGCTTCCTCACTGACGTTCGGAATATCGCGGGTGATTTCTTCCGGACCGAGCTTGGTATCGCGTGCGCCGATATCAAATTCATCAATATGGATCGAGGTATAGATGTCCTCTTTGACGACGCGCTCGGAGATGAGAATCGCATCCTCGAAGTTGTAGCCGTTCCATGGCATGAAGGCCACGAGCACATTGCGTCCGAGGGCGAGCTCGCCATTCTCGGTATTCGGACCGTCTGCCAACACATCACCTTTTTTGACCGGCTGTCCTTTGCGGACAATCGCTTTCTGGTTGATACAGGTGCTGGCATTCGAGCGCATAAATTTGCGCAGCTCGTAGATATGAACCCCGTTTTCGGGATCTTCCTTGATTTTCTTTTTCCCCTCGGGGAGGAGTCCGTCCCGCGTCACGATAATGTGGGTCGCGGTGACAGAGGCCACCTTGCCGGGCGCAATGGCTTGGGTGACGGCGCAGGAGTCGCGAGCGACGCGGCCCTCGAGTCCGGTCCCGACGAGCGGAGCTTCGGAGACCAAGAGCGGCACACCTTGACGTTGCATGTTCGATCCCATCAGGGCGCGGTTCGCATCATCGTGTTCGAGGAAGGGAATGAGCCCTGCGGCAACCGACACAAGTTGCTTCGGAGAAACATCCATGTATTGGATCTGCTCCGGCTTGACCTCGACGAAGTCGCCACGGTAGCGGGCAGAAACGCTCTCGCCAGTGAGCTTGCCATGGCTGTCCATGATCGAGTTTGCCTGGGCGATGTAGAAATTTTCATCGCGATCCCCGCTGAGGTATTCGACGGTGTCGCCGACTTTTGTGTTCTCGACTTTGCGATATGGCGTTTCAATGAATCCGAAATCATTGATGCGTGCAAACGTGCTGAGTGAGCTGATGAGACCGATGTTGGGACCTTCCGGGGTCTCAATCGGGCAGATGCGTCCGTAGTGCGAGGGATGCACGTCGCGCACCTCAAATCCTGCACGATCACGGCTGAGCCCGCCTGGCCCGAGGGCCGAGAGACGCCGCTTGTGCGTGAGCTCGGAGAGCGGGTTCGTCTGGTCCATGAACTGGCTGAGCTGGCTGCGTCCGAAGAAATCGCGGACGACGGCGCTCAGGGATTTCGGATTGATCAGCTTTTGCGGCGTGATCTGATCCACGTTGGCATCAAACAGGGTCATGCGCTCACGGACGAGACGCTCGGTGCGGGCCAAGCCGACCCGGCACTGGTTGGCGAGAAGTTCGCCCACGGTGCGGACGCGGCGACTGCCAAGGTGATCGATGTCGTCGGTCATTCCCTCGCCATTGCGCAAATTGACGAGATACTTCATCGCGGCGATGAAGTCGTCCTTGGTCAGAATCCGCTCGTCTTCGCTCACCGAAAGCCCGAGTTTTTGGTTGATTTTGTGACGTCCGACGCGTCCGAGGTCGTAGCGTTTGGAGTCAAAGAACAGGCGCTTGAGCATCCCACGGGCGTTCTGAACGGTCGGTGGATCTCCAGGGCGCAGCTTGCGGTAGATGTCTTTGAGAGCCTCGTCCTCGTCGTGGGCAGGATCTTTTTTCAGGGATTTGATGATCGTGTCATCATTCTTGGTATCCACAACCTGCACGGTTTTGTGTCCGAGTCCGATGAGTTGGCGCACGGTGGCGGCATTGAGAGGCTCGAAAGCGCGGGCGACCGTGATTTCTCCATCGCGCACATCGGCGATGAGAACTTTGGTGGCAATTTTCTCCTCTTCCAGCTTTTCGCTGAGCTTGAGGTCTTCAATCTGGTAAAAGAGCTTGATGATGTCTTCGTCGGACGGATGACCAAGGGCGCGCAAGAACGTGGTGGCCAGAAATTTGCGACGGCGTTTGCGGCGATCCAGATAGACGTAAAGGAGGTCGCTGGTGTCGAACTGGACTTCAATCCACGAACCGCGGTCCGGGATGATCCGGAAGCCGTGAAGGATTTTCCCGTTGGTATGAACGGAAGTCTCGAAGCAGATGCCAGGTGAGCGGTGGAGTTGGGAGACAACGACGCGCTCAGCTCCATTGATGACAAAAGTTCCCTGCGGGGTCATGAGCGGAAGTTCGCCCATGTAAACTTTTTCTTCCTTCGTGCAACGCTCGTCTTTGTAACGGAACGTCACATAAAGAGCGGCGCTGTAGGTCTGACCTTCGCGTTGGGAATCGAGAGCGGAGAGCTTCGAGTCCCCCAAATCGTAGCTCACAAAATCGAGCGAAGACTTGTCCTCGAATCCATGAATCGGAAAAAATTCGCGGAACACGGCTTGGAGCCCGACATTCCGACGTTTGGTCACCGGGATATCTTTTTGGAAAAACTCGTTATACGAGTTGACCTGAAGCTCGATGAGATTTGGCGGCTCGATGGCCTCCTGCAATTTGCCGAAATGGATACGTTCAGACATGGTGGATTCGAGTGGCTGTTCCGATGGATGGTTGGGTCTGCCAACCGTGGCTAAAGGCGCTTTTTTCCTTCAAAGGCACAGAACGCAAAATATCCGTCCAGGCAAACAGGGAATTTCCTGTGGGTCTGATGACGGACTTTTTATGAAGTGAGCGAATGCGAACGGATAACAGAGCCTTGGCTTCCAGCGGAGGTAAGAAATTATAGGGAACCGCGGAGAGGTCAAGAAGTTTTTTCGAGTTCTCTCCGCGGGGAAAATGGTTACTTGATTTCGACTTTGGCGCCGGCGGCTTCGATCTTTTTCTTGATCTCTTCCGCTTCTTCCTTGGTCACGCCCTCTTTGAGGGACTTGGGTGCGCCTTCGACAAGGGCTTTGGCTTCGGCAAGGCCGAGACCGGCCACTGCGGCGCGAACCTCTTTAATGACGGCGATCTTGTTGCCACCAGTTTCGGTGAGAATGACATCAAAGGATGTTTTTTCCTCGACCGGCGCTGCGGCTGCGGGACCTGCGGCGGCTGCTGCAACTGGTGCCGCGGCGCTGACGCCCCATTTTTCTTCGAGTTGTTTGACGAGATCGGCGATTTCGAGGACGGTGAGTCCGCTGAGCTGATCAACGAGTGCTTGTGTGTCTGCCATAGTATGTGTTTTTGCTTTGGTATCG
>JBBQRY010000027.1:0-14443 GCA_038214335.1 Chthoniobacterales bacterium | reverse complement strand
GCGTTCGATCTTGCTGAGGTAGGAGGGTTCGATTCCGACACGGCCCGCCACACGGCGCAGGGAGAAATTATTGGCAGGCTTCGCCTCACGCTGCTTGCGGACATACTGGCCGAACTCGGGTGACTTGTTCATTGCCTCTATCTCCAAGATGGGGTGCCGGACTTCATGGTGTGTAGAACATACGACACGAGCCACAACCTGTCAAACTCCATTTTCAGTCGAGGAGTGAAGAAATCTCAACAGGCGCATCTGTAGTTGCAAAGGTGACGGTTCGGAAAGAAAACCCCCTGATCGGCGAGCCCGGGAGAAGCGCGTAAAAGACCTCCGGTGCCGCATCCGAAAATTCCACGCCGAGCCGGTGATGGTTTGTTCGAGATCGCGCGCTTGGGCGGTGCGGATGCGCTGTTTGATGCCCTCGACGAAGCGGTCGTAGAATTGTGCAGCAGGCTGGTGCACAATTGCGGTGGTTTTCGAGGAGGTTTTCGACTTGTGCGATTTCACTTCTTGCCTCCTTTTTTCTTCGGTTTCGGCGTCAGCTGATGAGTTTTATGCCGCCAGAATACAGCAACTCTGTCATTTGCCCTCGCAGCTACTTGTGAATGCATTATTTACTTCAGCTCGCGGATTTTGCCGCTGGATTTGCGGATGATGTTGCTGAGTTCGCGGCGGTCGGCGGGTTTGATTTCGAATCCGATGAAGTGGATTTTGCATCCGCCGTTGGCTTGGAGGGGACCTCGTGTGATTTTGTCGATTTCCTTCCAGGGGATAGTTTCTCCGAAACTGCTGACCGGTTTTTTCCGCTTTGGATCCGGGGGCGGCATCCATTGGAAGCTGCCGTCGGAGATGAGGAAAATGACATCCGGCTGCATGGCGGCGGCGACTTCGAGGAGTCCGACGAGGCCGCGCGGGTTCGAGGTCACTTTGCTGGAGGCGGCCATCATGCCGGAATCCACCCATTCGGAGTTGATCCATTCGAGGGCGTCGGATCGGTTTTGATCCGTGGCGGCAACGAGTTCTTCACGGAAGGCTTTGTAGTTGCGGGTAAATTGGATGATTCCGAACCGTGCGGAGACGGGCAATTTGGCGACGAGGGCGGCGGTTTCGGATTGAATTTTGTCCAGTGGCACACCGGCGGCGTTCGCTTTATTGACCACGCTGGAGGACACGTCGAAGAGGAGGAGGATGCGCTGACCGGTGGATTCGATTCCGAAAAAACTCATGCCGGTGCCGAGTCCCCCGCCGCCTTTGAGTCCGGTGCCGCCGGTTCCCAACCCTGCCGCGCCTGAGAGGCTTGCGACCTGGTCGGAGACAATTTCGGAGGGATCGAGGGGCAGCATCTGATCGAGCGGCAGCTTCGGAAGATCGGGAAGCGAGAAGGCGGTCGGGCGCAGGCTCTGCATTTTGTCGTTGAAGGTTGGCTTGGGGGTGAGGGCGTCGAAGGCGGCCATATTCATCCGGTGCTCACGTTGTTTGGCGGGCAGGCGGATGTCGCGTTTGACCTCGAAGCTCGCCGCCGGGGGGAAGAAGTATTTGGCGACGACGACGGCACCCGCGATGATTCCGGCGGCGACATGGATGGCGACGACTCCGAGCAGGATGCCGATAATCAGTCGGCGGCGGCGGGATTTTGCACGTGCGCCCTCGTCCAGAAATGACTCCACGCCCGGCATCAGTCGTCCTCCCCCGAGTTATCGGCAAACGTGATGCCGCTGATCCCGGCCAGTGCGCAGGTGTTGAGCACGGTGACGATGCGCTGATGGAGCGCGGCATCGTCCGCGTCAATCGTGATGAGCGGCTCGGATTTATTAGCATCCGCACTTTCCTTGAAGCGCTTGAGGGTAGCAAGGAGGGCAGGCAGGGAGTCGTTGGAAGGAGAATCCATCGGCTGGTCGTTCAGCACAATCTGTCCGTCGGCCTGAATCCGAATTCGCTGTTCATCCGGAATATCGAGGGCCTCTTCTTGGGCGACGGTTCCGGGCAGGCCAATGTTGAGATCGCTTTCTTGCTTCACGGGTTTGGCGGTGACCATGAAGAAAACGAGAAGCAGGAAGACCATGTCAATCATCGGCCCCATCTGCATTTCAATGGTTTGGGTGTCTCGTCGTTTCAGTTGCATCGGGAGGTTGCGGGAGAGCAGGGGTTAGTTTTTGTAGGTTCCAAAAATGACGGTGACAGCACCTGCTTCACTGGCCATTTTCATGAGCTCTTTGATTTTTTTTCCGGGCGTTTTTGCATCGGCGCGCACGTAGAGCCGGAGGGGTGGAGTATCCTTGAACCTCTGCTTGAGGTAGGCGGCGAGTCCGGAGCGATCCACGGGGTTGGGGCCAACGAAATACTCGCCTGCGGCATTGATGCTGAGGATATCGCGGTCCGAGAGGTCGGTGGGCACGGTGGCGTTGGCGGCAGTCGGCAGCCGGATGTCCATTTTGAGCTGCTCCTTGGAGATCTTGGTGGTCACCATAAAGAACACCAGCAGAAGGAACGTCATGTCGATCATCGGAGCCAATTGGAAGCCGATTTCGTCATCCGATTTTTTGGGAAGTCGCACAGGCTTAGGATTTCGGGGAATCGAAGTCGTTGGCGGCCCCTTGGATTTTTAGTTCACCGGAAAGGATATCGAGCAGGAAGGTCACGCGCTTCTGGATCGAGGCCATGTGGATGGTGAGGAGGTTGCGAAAATAGAAATAGAGGAACATAGCCGGAATACCGACAATGAGCCCCCCGGCGGTCGTGATCATGGCCTCCCCGATGCCGCCCGCCAAATCCGATGGCTCGGAACGTCCTGCCGCCAGCATGTCGAAGCTCGCGATCATTCCGGTCACCGTGCCGAGGAGTCCGAGCATCGGGCCGATCGTGGCAAAGACATTGAGGTAGTTCACCCAAAGGCTGAGTTTGGTTTCTTCGTTGGAGAGGGTCTCGCTGGCGGCCTGCTCCATCGAGAGCTTGTTGGCAAGGTCGCGCTCGAAGTTCACCTTGAGCAGCGCGGCGGCCATGGTATTGGCAAAGACGTTTGGCTGGCTCATGCAGAGCGAGTAGGCGGATGCTGCATCGCGAGATTGCAAGTGGTGCCCGATGGCATCGACTTGGGATTTCGGCATCAGCTTTTTTCCGCTGATTTGCAGAAAACAGTAGATGGCCACTCCGGCGGTGCCAATGGAGCACAGAAGGATAGGCCACATCAGCGGACCACCTGTCATGAACGTATCCAAAAGGGTTTTATCCTTCGGCAACTTGGCGGAGGTTTCGGCGGATTTTGCGGGAGGCGCGGGCTCCTTCGCAGCTTGGACGCTTGTTACGCTGCACAGGACGAGGATGGCGGCGGCGAGGAGGAAGGCGCAAAGGGAGTTTTCAGTTTTCAGTTTTAAGTTTTCAGTGGGGAGCAGGTTGGGACGGGGGTTCATATTATTTTTTGGTGGATTTTTTGGCATGGGATTTTTTGGAGGATTGGGATTTCTTTTTGGGCTTCTCGGGCTGGGTTGGTTCCTCTGGCGTGGGGGTTGGTTCTGGAGTGAGGGATTCTTTGTCGGGATCGCTGGCGGTGACTTTTTTCGGAAGGCTTTCGACATATTTTGAGGCGAGGGATGCCACGTCTGTTGCCGGATACATCGAGAGGATATCGCGGGCGCACTCAAGGGCTTTGTCGCGCTCGCCAGCGAAATCATACACGCGCGATGCTCCCCAGAGTCCGCGTGCCGAGGCGGCGGCATTCGATCCATAGAAAACCGGGCAAAACAAATACTGATCGAGTGCCTTGTTGTAGAGTTTGGCGTGCTCGGGGACAACGAGCGAATCCTCCTGCCAGCGTGGATTCTCCTTCACGAGTTGCCGCAGCGCCTCGGTATCGGCCTCGGCGAGAAGAAAATTTGCTTCGATGAGAACAGTTGGGTTCTCGGTGGTCTGCGCCAGTTCCAGGGCCTCTTGGATTGCCTCCTTCGCATTTCCTGTGGCCACCATGGCCCGCAGGCGTCCCTGTTTGGCCGTCATGCGCTCCTCCTCATCCCACGCCTTGGATTCGATCTCTTGGAAAACCTTCAGCGCCTCGCGCGCATCCGACGACTTGCCGGTTCGCAGCAACTCCTCCGCGTAAATCCGTCCGATCCGTGCCGCCGGAGAGCGGGGGATGGCGAGCCAAGGCATTGCAGGCTGCCACAGCGTTCCCGCATCGCGGAGGCGGTTGGGGTTCGTGTCCGCAAGCAGACGTTCGGCCTCCGGATCTTCCGCAAATTCAATCTGGATGATAGAATCTCTTGGTACGCTGACGGTTGCGGTCGTGGCAGGCCCCGGATTTCCCGTAGGCTGGGAAAGCTGGATTTCAAACCGGAAAGCCTTTTCGCTCACAGCGGTCACGTGGCCGACTCGCTTTTCGCCATTGCGCTGAAAGATCACATCCTGCCCGTGGGCGCAGACGCAGAGGAATCCGCAAAGGATCGCAGCGGCCCGTGAGCAGAAATTCGAAGATCGTGAGATGCATCGACTCATCCGGCGTCGGGGGTGGCTGAAGGCCGGGGGCCTTCGAGGGCTTCGAGACGGGATTTGGCGGTGCCAAATTCCGGTAAATCGCCGAGATCCTTGTTGTCCACCATTTCTTGGTAAGTTTTGCGGGCACTGTCCGAGTCGTGCAATTTTTCAAAGGCCTTTCCGCTTTCGAGATACGCCTTCGCAACCCAATCTTTCCAACGCCCATGCATCACGTAGATCCGCTGGAAATAAGGAACGGCAAGGCCTGGGTGACCGGCGGCCATATGGATTGCGCCAATCCGGTAGAGGGCTTCGGCTTTCTGCGGACCGGTCGAGAATTCCGACGCGAGGACGGATTCCAGCGTCTCGCGGGCCTTGACGTGCTTGCCGCGCTTTTCTTCCATGGTGGCCATGGCGAGCAGGACGCGCCCCGTGGACCGATTCGGAGGACATTCTTTCTGGAAGCGCTCGAACCATGCGGCAGCGGGTTTTTCTTTTCCGCTCTCAACTTCCGCAAATCCCAGAGCGGCGAGGGCAGCCGCTTTTTGAGGCGCGCGCGGATTCCATTTGAGCAGGTCGCGAAACATGGCGGATGCTGCCGCAGGGTTGCCCGATTCCGCCAGGGCGTTGGCAAAGTCCGCCAGCAGGCGTGGATTGGTGGATTCGACGGGTGCGCGTTTGGCGGCCTCCAGCAAAAGCGAACGCGAGGTTTCCGGATCGGATTTTTGTAGAGCCATCGCTCGCGCCCAAAGCGTCCGCATGGCAAGAAATTTGTCCCCCGAGCTTTCGGAATCCTTCTGAAGCTTTTCGAGCAGCCTCAGATATTCCGCGCGTTCGTCTTCCGCGCGATAGAGTTTGACCAGCGCGGAAAAAAGTTCATCCACCGAGCGGATTGCGGAGTCGTTCCCCCATTTCCGTATGGCATCCCAATAGATTTTGCGGGCGGCATCGGGATCATCGCGTTGACGATACACCCGACCGATCTCGGAGATTGCCTCTGCCACGCGCGGACTGCGAGGATTTTTCTTTTGGAAATCCTGCATAAGGACGAGCAGGCGGTCCTCCTCTTCGATCAAGCGAAGCGCCTTGGCGGATTTGAAGACGCCCTCCTCGTAAAACGTGGTGTCGGATTTTGGAACATCGGCATAAACGCCCAGTCCGTCTTCGATGCCGCCTTCATTGAGCAGCGCGTCGCCGAGCAGAATGCGCGCCGAACTGGATTCCTCATGCCGGGAATGGTTGCGAAGGAATGCGCGCAGCTCGCGGATGCTGGTGTCGAAATCCTCCATCTGCTGCGCACTATATGCCTTCCGAAAGGCCGCATGTCCCGTGTAGGCCCCATCAGGGAATTTTTTCAAATACGCATCCATCGCCTTGCGGGAGTTCTCATGTTGTCCGTCCATCGAGAACCCCATGCCGCGCCAATAGGCCGCCGCTCCGGCGAGCTCGTGCTTCGGAAATCGCCTGCCGAATTTTTCAAAGTCCGCGATGGCCTCGGAGTTCTTTTCCGCCAGCAAATGCGTGAACCCGAGCATGAAAAGTGCGCGTGGCGCAAAATCCGATTCCTCCTCCTGCAAGGCCGAAAACCGCTTGATCGCCGCATCGAAGTCTCCGGCCTTTTGTGCGGCCAGACCCGCGAGGTATTCGACCATCGGACGCTGCTTGGATTTCGGAAATTTCTTGGTGAAGGCTGCCGAGGATTCGAGAACTTTCGGCCAGCGCTCGAGTTCGAACCATGCTTGGGCGAGATTTGCGGACGCCTGTTCGACGATGTCATCCGCCGGAAGGCGCGCGAGCATTTCCTCTAAAATCAGTGCCGCCTCGCGCAGCCTTCCCATCGCCTGATACGCACTCGCCAGCCGCAACCGCACCGCCGCGTCGAAACTCGGAATCTTTTCAAAGTTCTCGATCTCGCGCTCGACCTTGCGAACCAGACCCCCGAGCAGGAATTTTGTATAAGGATCACTTTTCGGCGTGGCTTCCGCCGCTTGCAGACGGGTCCGCAAGTCTGCCAGTTGCGCTTGCTGATGCCGAAGCAGACGTTCCGAGGTCCAGACCCGCTGCAGGCAGCGGATCGCCTTGCGGTCCTCGCCAGCCTCCAGCCAGCGATTCCCGAGTTCCAGCGTGAGCGATTGGAACGTGATCAATTGGGTGATCGCGTCCATACTCGGAAATTCCTCCTCCACAAGTGCCAGCGCCGCATCGTTCTGCTCCGCCTCCAGCAGCCCATGCAATTCCAGCACCACTGCCCGCGACCGGTTCTCAGGAATGAGAGTCGGCTTGATCTCTCGAAAATACTCCGCCGCCTTTGCAGAATCCCCCTCGAGTTGCCATGCGTTGCCGATCAGGAGACGCGCCTCCGGGATCTTCATCGCCTCCGGGAATTGCCTGCGAAGTGCGGGATTCGACTCCGCGCCCGGAGGAAACAACGCAACAAATCCCTCGAGCGCCGCACGGGCCGTCGCGTAATCTTTCTCTTCCAAATTCGCAACCCCCAGCCAGAACTTCAGCTCTCGCACCTCCGGCGCGGAAAGCGGCGGATCCAGCGAGAGGGCTTGTTCGATGGCCCCGAGGGACTCGGCGAAGTTTTTGGCATGGATCAGGCTCAGGGCATAAGGAAAGCGGACATTCCGGATCGCCTCGGACGCCTCCTTGGATTCTCCGAAATCCGCTATGAGCCTCTCGAACATCTCGGACGCCAATCCGTAATTCTCTGCATTGAATGCCTCCCTTCCACGCTGGTAATACTCGCTCGCTGTCAGGGCGCTGGATTCCTCTGCGAGGCTCAGGCGCACGAAAGACCATGGCATCGCCACGAAAAAAATAAGGATGAGAAACGCCCTCATTGTCCGACGCAACCTTTGCCTGGTTTCGCTCCCGGCAGCGGCTCCAGAATTGTGACAATCCTGTAACCTCACGACGGCCCTTATGCTGGGCATTTGCGGGGGAGGCGGACGAAGAAAAGCGTTCCTTCGCGGGGTTTCGAGGTGAAATCAATTTTCCCGTCGAGGAAGCGCTCGGTGATGAGCTTTGCGCCGTAGGTGCCCAGACCGCGATCCGAACCTTTCGTGCTGAACGAGCGATTGAAAATCTGGAGTGCAGAGTTGGCCGGGATGTGTGCGGAATTGTGGACAAAGAACTCGAGCGTCACGGCATCAATTCCCTGACATCCGATGAGCACGGTGCCCCCTAGTGGAGTCGCCTCAAGGGCATTACGAAGAAGGTTGCCAAGGACCCGGATCACCAATGCGGGGTCCGAGAAGAAGGTTACCTCCTGACAAAATTCAGCGGTTTGGACGGATTTCCCATCGCAGGTCTGATGCCGAAGGTAGAGTCCAATGACGCGGCTGACAATGTCGCGGCTATTGAGCTTGCGCTGCTGGGCATGGAGTTCGCCGCGCTCCGCCGAAAGCAGGTCTCGCTGGCTCTGGATTTCATCCACCAATTGCTCGGATAATCCGGCAATCACCTCGCGCAATTCCCGCAACTCTCCGGGTGTCGAACCTTCAAGGATTTCTGTGATGGAATGCAGACCGCCAGCCGTGTTGAGAAGATCGTGGAAAAATATCCTCTCGAGAGCTTCGCGCCGTTTTTCGCTGCTGATATCGCGGATCGACAAGAACAGGAACCGCTCACCTTCCACCTCGAATGGCCAAGCCCAGACTTTGAGATCCAAAGCAATGGGGCCCGCACGAAGGATCCGACATTCCTCGGTCGTTGTTTGTCCCTCAAGTGCCTTCTGGATCGCCTCAAAAGCCCCGCAGACCCGGCAACTCTTGCTCGATCCGCAACCATCTGGACTTTCATGGCTGTGAACACAACCGATAGCCTCGCCTGGACGTTGACCCAGAACGTCCGAAAGGTTGCGGACCTGAAAAAACTCCAGCGCGGCCTGGTTTGCGAAAATGATCTGCCGTGTGCCATTCACGACGAGCAAGACATCGGGAATCGCGTCAAGAACAACACGGATTCCGTCCCACTTGCCGATCAACTTGGCTTGGGCGGAAATGATGTCCTTGGTGGCGCGGGAGTCAGTTATGAGGGGATCACTCATCGCAATGTTTCTAACTATCTGGTCAACCTTCCGCAGACAATAGAAATCACCTTACCAAAAAACTCGCGGATCATCCTGAAATGTGCAGATTTACCCATCTCCTCAACGACCATCTGTTGGCTAAAGTCCGGATCTGATCCATGCCGTGGAAGATGCCCGGTCCGCATTGCAGGCAACCTTGGATGCCATCTCTCCTCTGTTATTTCCGCTTTTCTCCCAGCGAGGCAGGAGGTGACATTTGATTCACCCTCTATAATATCGCGACGATGATCCCATTTCAAAACCTCGCGGAGACGCACACCCCGGATGGCTCGCGGTTCTCTCTGCACGAACACGATGGGGAGTATTTCCTGAAGCTCAATGGCCGCCAACTGATGGGTTCAAACAACACGGTATCCGAATGCCTTCTGGCCGATCTGGCCTGTGGTTTTCCGAAGTCGGTTGAAGCCCCCCGCGTTCTTATCGGCGGACTCGGCCTAGGCTTTACGCTTCGACGGGTGCTGGAACTTACGGGGTCAAAGGCTGCGGTCGAGGTTGCCGAGCTGCTTCCCGCAGTCGTGGCATGGAACAGGAAATTCCTGCAGGCCCTCAACGGAAAGCTGCTCGATGATCCCCGCGTGGAAATTTACACCGGTGATGTGTTTGACTGCATCAAGCGACGCGCGGCTGGATTTGATGCCATTCTTCTTGATGTGGACAATGGCCCAACGTCATTCGTGCAATCAAAAAACTCCCGCCTCTACACCTCCAGCGGCCTCTCCAGCATCCGACGAGCATTGCGCCCGGGCGGGCGCGTGGCTTTTTGGTCTG
Source organism: Chthoniobacterales bacterium (assembly GCA_038214335.1). GTDB lineage: Bacteria > Verrucomicrobiota > Verrucomicrobiia > Chthoniobacterales > Terrimicrobiaceae > QYQL01. The sequence goes on along the minus strand of JBBQRY010000027.1, from coordinate 5,121 downwards.
CGGAACGTGAGCCGGCGTTCCCAAGCCAGCTCACGCGGGCGGGGTTCAATGCCTCGGAATTTGAGGCCAAGGCCCATGAGCGCGCGAAACGGGCGGCCCACCGCATTTACGTCGGCGAGGCTGTCTAGCGTAGCCCCTCAAGCTTCCCGGCTGAGTTCCATGGCTTGCATAACACGGAGTGCCGCGAAGGCATCGTTGGCGGCGTAAAGAAGTTGCCTAGCTGTGAGGTCGGGTGAGGCCCAGTTGCTGGTGGTGACGCTTTTCGATTTTGGAAAGCTTTGGTTCAGCACGGCACCGACGGCGGCGCGAACGCCAATCTGTCCGGCATAGCCGCGTTTGCGGAAGACATGGTCGAGGTCGAGAATCCCTTGGAGATGGACTCCCAATTTGGAACGGATCTGTCCGCGATCATTCTTCAATCCGAATCCGACTTTGAGCAGTTGCTCGGACTCGAGCAATTCGGAGACGAATCTTGCGCAATCCCGGCGATGAAGCTGGAAGATGAATGCCTTGTCCCGGAGTGCGAACTGGACGACCTGCGGTCCGTGGTTCTTTTGGCCCGCTTTAAAGACTGGTTTGGATTCCGTGTCAAAACCAACGACCCCGGCCGCGAAAATCTCCCGGGAGGCATTCTCGAAGTCCGCCAGAGTCTTAGGGATGTGAATGTGTTCCAAGCTGAGGCTTTGGAATGGCTTCATCAGAATTGTTTCGGATTTCGTCGGGGCGATGGGCCTGCCTTTCGAGCGCTCCGGTCTGACAACGGGAAGTCCGCCGGAATGCTTGGGCAAAACTTTTTCCACGGCTCGTTTGAAAAATCTTCTTAACATGCTGATTTCATGATGGGATTCTGCCAGCAGGGTCCTGCGGGCGCAAGCGGTTGAATCATTCCCCTATCAAAAAGGGCGCATTGATTTGCGGAGGGACGTCGGTTTCGACAGGGCGTCGATAACGAACGGGAGGGCCGTGATATATGGGCTCTCACGGAGGTTCGCCCTCCCATTTCTGTTCCTCACGCGAGGATTGGGGAAGTTTTGCGCCCATCTTGACTTGATGACGACCGGGGGTGCATATTGCGCGGGTATGGCCATTGTGGGGATCACCGGAAGTATTGCTTCGGGTAAAAGCACGTTTCGCGATTTGTTAGCTCCGTTGTTGAAGGCGGCGATCGCGGATGCGGATATTATTGCCAAAGAGCTTCTTGCGAACCCCGAAGTGCGGGAGTTGGTGCGGCGCGATGTCTGCCCCCAAGCCTATCGTCCGGAGGATGGTTCCCCCGATCGCGAGGAGATCCGCCGGGTGGTTTTTTCGTCCCCTGCGGCCAAGGCGCGATTGGAAGCGATCCTTCACCCGCGGGTCCGGCAGGCCTGGCTGGATCAGGCAGCGTCCGCACGCATCGGCAAGCGGAATCTGTTGGTGGATATTCCGCTCCTCTTTGAGACGAGCGCAGAGGCAGCATTCGATTTTGTGGTGACGGTGGCGTGTTCTCCGGCGGTCCAACGGGCTCGGCTGGCGGAGCGGGGGATGGAGGCCGACCTTGCGGAAAAGATCATTTCCTCCCAATGGCCGGTGCCCAAAAAGATCGAATGTTCGACGCATGCTGTCTGGAATGATGGATCTCGGGAGGCGCTGCGTGCGCAGGCGGAGGAGTTTGTGCGGCAGATCGCGGGCGAATCCTTTTGATTCGTAGCCGGTTCTCCCCCAAGCTATCGGCATATGAGATTTGTTGATCAGATTCGCGTGCATGCGAAGGCGGGGGACGGCGGTAATGGATGTTGTAGTTTTCGTCGGGAAAAATTCATCCCGCATGGCGGACCCGATGGCGGTGACGGCGGCAATGGCGGCGACATCATTTTGCAGGCCAGCCATGATACCGATAACTTGGTGGCTCTGTTTTTTGAGCCGCTTGTGCGCTCGGGCCGAGGAGGGCATGGGCTGGGAAAAAACAAGCACGGACGCAGTGCCGGTCCCACGCGGGTGAAGGTGCCGATTGGCACGGTGATCCACCGCGCGGGCCAGCAACAGAGGGACGAAGTGGAGGAGGAACCGATTTGCGATCTGGTGGAAGAAGGTCAGGAATTCGTGCTCTGCAAAGGGGGAGACGGAGGCCAGGGCAACACGCATTTCAAGAGCTCAACGAACCGCGTGCCTCGGCAACACACGAAGGGATTTCCGGGCGAGGAGGGCTGGTTCCAGTTGGAGTTGCGCACGATTGCGGATATCGGACTTGTCGGATATCCGAATGCCGGAAAGTCCACCCTTCTGGGCGCGATTTCCGCCGCCCACCCGAAGACTGCCCCGTATCCTTTTACCACGCTGCACCCGGTCGTTGGCGTCGTCAATTTGGATGAATACCGCCGCATGACGGTCGCGGATATTCCGGGAATCATTGAAGGTGCCCATGAAAACAAAGGCCTCGGGCATGAGTTTCTTCGCCATATCGTGCGATGCCGAATGCTCCTCTTCGTGCTCGATATGGCAGGCAGCGAAGGCCGGAATCCGCTCGCCGATTACCAGTCGCTGCGCAAGGAACTCGGACTCTACGATCCGACCCTGCTCAAAAAATCCTACGCGGTGGTCGCCAACAAGGCCGACCTCGAAAACTCTGCCGAGACGCTCGGGCAATTTCGCGCCAAGTTTCCCAAGGTGCAGGTCGTCCCGATCTCCGCCACCGAAAAATCCGGCATGGACGGTTTGATGGCGTTGCTTTCCGAAGAACTCAAGCGCGGCTGAGGGCCTGATTTACTTTTTCTTTGGCCGACAGGCTGGGCAGCGTCCGAACAGGACGATCTCGTGGCGCTCGACAAGGAATCCTTTGTCGGCAATGGCATCAACTCCCTGCACGCAGCGCGGAAGGTTGAAAATTTTCCGACACGCCTCGCAGAGGAAGAAGTGATGGTGTTGACGTGAGGAATGCTCGTAGTGGGGCGAGGCTCCGGGGAGATCCACGAGCCGGACGGTGCCGGATTTCAAATATTCGCGGATGGCGCGATAGACGGTGGCGATGCCGATTTCGGGCCACTCGCCTTTAGCGAGTTCGCAGATTTCTACTGGCGTGAGCGGTCGCTCGGCGGTTTCGAGCACGCTGCTGACGATGGTTTTTTGTTGAGTGGAATACGCCATCAGTGGAGTGCGCTTTTGGAGCGGAGCGCTTTCATCATGAGGGTCACCAGAAAGATGGCCATGGCCGCGAGAACGATCGTCGCGCCAGTGGCCGTGTCGGCGTAATAGGAAACGATGAGTCCGCCGACTCCAGACACCATCGCGATACCGACCGAGAGGATCACGTATTGGCGGACATTGGCGGCGATATTCCGTGCGGCGGCGGCGGGAAGAATGAGCAGAGAGTTGATGATGAGGATCCCGACCCAGCTCAGGTTCATGGTGACGACCATGACAATGGCAGTGACAAAAAGCGCCTGCGTCCACCAGGCATGAAGTCCACGGCTGCGGGCGAGGGATTCATTGAGCCCAATGAGCAGGATCCGGTTGTAGAAGACGAGCACGCCGCCGCCCACGAAAACGGTGGTGAGCAGGAGCCAGAAAAGATCGCGGGGAGTGATGCTGAGGAGATCCCCGATGAGGTAGTGCGTGAAGCTCGCGAAGTTTCCGCCCCTCGAAAGCAGGACGACCCCGAGGGCAATGCTGAACGACATGCTCAGCGAAATCATGGTATCCATTGCCGAATGGGTTGCGCGCTGGAGTGCCAGAATCCCTAAGCCCAGCAGAAGCGAAAATCCGACAAGGGCAGGAAGCGGGTCTGCCAGCCCGAGCAGCACGCCGAGCCCTAGGCCGGTGAGGGAGGCATGGCCGATGGCATCGGAAAAAAAGGCCATGCGGTTGTTGACGACGAGTGTGCCCATCAGAGCAAACAGGGGTGTGATCAGGAGCACCGCCACCAAGGCTTGGCGCATAAATTCATACCGCGCCCACTCAAAGGGCAGCCAGGCAAAGAGGTCGCAGAGAATCGTCATTTTGGAAAAAGAAGATCGAGTCCGAACGCATGGCGCAGCTCGGAATTGGCCAGCACCTCATCTGGAGTCCCGACGCAGATGATGCGGCGATCGAGGAAAACAATGCGATCCGAGACCGGTGCCACGCCGACGAGGTCATGCGAAACCATGAGGATCGACACATCCAGACGCCGCCGCAGCCCGGAGACCATGCGGTAAAACATCTCGCGGCCCGGAAGGTCAATCCCCGAAACCGGCTCATCGAGCAGAAGAAGATTCGGAACCGGCGTGAGCGACAACGCCAGCAGCACACGCTGAAGCTCGCCCCCGGAAAGCCGTCCCAGCTTGCGATCCATGAGGTCGTCGGCCTGAACATTCTCCAACGCCTCGCGCGTCGCGGTCAGAGTGCCGCCACGTGATCCAAGGACCACCGGATAACGCGCCAGCGAAGCCGCAAAGAGATCCCGCACACTCAGGGGCGAGGACCGGTCAAACTCCAAATTCTGCGGCACATACCCGATGGCTGGCGTGCCTTCGCGCCCGATCACGGGCAAAAAATGGATCGTTCCGGAATGCGGGATTTCCCCGAGCAGGGCGCGCAGCAGGGTGGATTTGCCAGCGCCATTGGGTCCGATCACCGTCGTCAGTTCGCCGCAGTGCAGGTGCAAAGAAACATCCTCAAGAATCTTCCGCCCCTCGATGCGCACCCCGATATTCTCAATGTGGGTGCAACACTGTCCGCAGCGGTGTGGAGCCACTCCGGAATGAGTGTTCATTGGGACAGTGCTTCTTTCAGCACTTCCAGGTTCCGGCTCATCGCCGCAAGGTAGGCATCCTTCGCAGCCGCAGGTTCAGAAGGACCCGTCACTGCCGGATCCAGAAACCGGACCGGCACCCCGGTTTCCTTCTCCATGGCCCGCGCGCTGCGGGACGGATATTGAGGCTCCGCAAAAATTGCCCGCACTCCAGACTTTTTCACGAGTTCCACCGAACGCGCCAGTTCCCTCGCATTCGGCTCCGCCCCTGGCTCCCTCTCAATGACTCCCACAATGCGCAGTCCGAATTCCTTCGCAAAATATGGGAACGCCTCATGAAATGTCAGAATGTCACGCTGCGGCAGCCCATCCAGCTCGCGGTGCATTTTTTTGCGCAGCGCCTCGAGTCGTGCGAT
>JBBQRY010000026.1:0-14545 GCA_038214335.1 Chthoniobacterales bacterium | reverse complement strand
GCCTCTGGGCGGCTGGGCCCCGACGGATGTCCTGTCATGTTCGCGGGGCTACGATCCCGCCACATCCTACACCCATAGCCTGCCGGCGATCATTTTGGCACCCGGCGAGACCCGCAAAGCGTTTCTGCCCGCTCCCAACCTGTCGCTCTTGCCCGCCTCACCGATCCGAATTGCCAGCGAAGATCCCACGGTGGTGCTCGTCTGGAAGCCCGTGCACCCCGGCGATATCATCCGCATCCAGGCCGCAGATCCCGGCACCACCCTCGTTCATCGCGGACCGTTTCCCTTCCCGGATTTGAACCCGCGCGCCAACGTCATCCAACGCGCTGCATGGCGCTCCGCTCTCCGCCGGGAGCTTCACCCCCGCCCGGACGATGTCGCATTCCGCAAAATCCCGGATTCCGAACTTTGGAAAACTGCCCTGCGCGCCCGCTCGACAGGCGCCCTCCGCGTCGTCGTCGAGCGCGACCGCTTGGATTTCCTGAACCGCTGAGCCGGAGTGACGGGTTTTTGATTCGACTTGTTGGCAGTTTCGGGGCATGTTCCGCGACCATGTCCACCACGGCAGATGCGATTCCTGACATTGCTGAGCCGCCAAAGATCGGCGGCCAGCGCTCGTTTTATCGCATCGACGAAGACGCGGGCAGGCTCCTGCCGTGTGCCGCCGGGGAAGGCCAGGTCATCGTTTATAACGCCCCAACCATCGATGATGAGGCCGATCTCCTGCAGCTCCACAACATCGACTACCACACGCTGCAATCCTCCCTCGATCCAGATGAGCTTTCGCGTTTGGAGTTCGAGCACGACCACGCGGCCATCATTTTCAAACGTCCGAAAAGCTTCTGCGCGGATGACAATTTCTTGCTCAAATTGACCTCGACGGGCGTGTTTATTTATGAGGACTACGTGGTGGTGGTGATGCCCGATGATGCGCCGCTTTTTGAGGGCAGGGTCCCCTTCCAGATCCATACCATACAGGACGTGATCCTCCGTTTGCTTTACCAGAGTATTTCGCATTTTGAAGGACACCTCAAAGCCATCAACATGCTTTCGGACTCGCTCGAACGGCGGATCATTACTTCGATGGAGACGAAGTATCTGCTCAACATGTTCGCGCTCGAAAAAAGCCTCGTGTATATTTTGAACTCGATCAACTCGAACTCGGCTCTCATCGAAAAGATGAAATCCGCATCCGAAAAACTCGCCCTCGATCACGACCAGACCAGCATCCTTGAGGACATCGGCATTGAAAACCAACAGTGTCTGCGTCGATCCGAAATCTATGCTCAGGTTATCGCGGGCCTCATGGATGCCCGCGCCTCCATCGTGAGCCACAACCTGAACATCCTCATCAAGCAGTTCACCATCTGGACCATCGCCATCATGCTCGCCAACCTCGTGGTCGGCATTTTCTCGATGAACGTGAGGCTCCCGCTGCCGATGGAAAACGACATGTGGCCGTTTTATTTCATCAATATCCTCGCAGTGGCCTCAGTCATCGGCGTCTTTTGGCTCTCGCGTGTGCGTAAGTGGTAGGCAGTGATTCTCGGCGAAAAAGACGGGGTGCGCGAGCCTGTTCCTGGCGGCGAGGGTCTTGGCTTCGCGCAACCCAGACATCGGATCGGGGGGAATGCGGGCGGTGATGACCCCGGTGCTTCCCGACTCGATCCACTCCAGCCGCTTCACGCAGGCAGAAATCTTCAGATCGGGACCGATTTTTTCATAAGCGATATCTTCCAAGAGGAGGCGCTCCTCATTTGATCCCACCCCGCGGCCTCCGATGGCAGGCACGTCCCCGCCGAGGAGAACGGGTGCCATGTAAAACACGATGCGGTCCACGAGTCCGGCGTCCAGCGCGGCTCCGAGCGTCTCGCCGCCGCCTTCGATGAGAACTTTTTCCACTCCGCGCCGACCAAGATCTTCCAGCACGGATTCGAGGGATTGGTTCTGAAAAACGAGCGTGCGGTCGCGGTGGGCATCCGCAAACAGGTGGTGGGTGGAGGGAAAGTCTGCGGTGCGAGTCCAGACGACGCGCAAGGGTTGCTGCGGGCAAACGCAGCCCCGGACTGTGAGTTTCGGATTGTCCACCCGGACGGTTTGCCCGCCGACCAGCACTGCGCCGCATGCGGCTCGGAGGCGCATCGCGTCGCGGCGGGAGGCTGCAGAGGTGATCCAGCGATGGCCGGGCGGCGAGGCAATGCGTCCGTCGAGGCTCATGCCCGCTTTGGCGATCACCATGGGCCGTCCGGTCACGATCCAGTGATTCCATCCTTCGTTCAGCGCGGCGCATTCGGAGGCCATGATACCGTGCGCGACCTCGATCCCCGCTCGCTTTAAGATGCGGTCGGCACGGCCTGCGTGGCGCGGATTCGGATCCCGCGCCCCATAGACCACGCGGCTCACTCCCGCCGCAATGAGTGCTGCGGTGCAGGGGGGTGTGCGGCCATGGGTGGAGCAGGGTTCCAGCGTGATGTAAATCGTTGCGCCATGGGCGTGGGAAGGATTCCGTAAATTGCGCAGTGCCTCGATCTCGGCGTGGGGTTTGCCTGCCGCGCAATGCCAGCCTCTCGCAAGGATGCGTCCGTTTTTAACGATGACAGCACCCACGGCGGGATTCGGATGCGTGGCTCCACGTCCTTTGCGGGCTTCCCGCAGCGCCGCAACCATCATTTTTCTGTCCTCGCAAGAATCCGTTTTCACTGGCATGATTCATCCACAACCAGCCGCTTCGTGCAACTTCGCTTCCAAGATAAAGAACACTTCTTTCACGACACCACCGAGATGCTCCGCACCGGATTGCCTCTCGAAGAGGCATGGGGACACCTGGCGCGCGGACGGGATCGGGCGGCCGATGCGGCGCGCATCGCGGGTCCGCTCGTCAACGACGGACTCCAACCCGCGCTCGAAGCCGCTGGATTTTCCAAGGCGGATTGCGAAATCCTTCTCGCCGGGGAACAAAGCGGACGCCTCGAACAAGCATGCCGGGAATTGGCGGGGTTGTATGCGCAACTGGCCGCAGGCCGCAGCCGCGTGATCCGCGCCTCGCTGTATCCGCTCTTTATTTTACACCTCGCCGCCATCCTGCTGGCGATTCCGGGTGCAGTCATCGATCAAAATCCGGCGACCTTTTTTATTCAGGTGGCCGTGTTTCTGGGCATCGCCTACGTCGTCGCCGGAGGCGTCGTGCTCGGGATCTGGCTCGTGCGGCGCGCGATGGCTTCTTCCATCACGGCGGATCGCAGGCTCGCACGGATTCCGTGGCTGGGCGGATTTTTTCGGAATGCGGCGCTCTCGCGGTTCTGCCTCGTGCTTTCGCTCGGGATCCGCTCGGCGGATGGTGTGCTGGCGAGCCTTGGGCGGGCAGGACGGGCCTCTGGGAGCGCGTCCATTGATGCGGCATCCGCCACAGCGATCACCGCGATTCGCGCTGGATCGGGATTTGCCGAAGCCCTGGCGTCAACGCGGGATTTTCCTGCGGACCTCGAACGGGCGTTCCATGTCGCGGAGGCCTCCGGACGGTTGGAGTCCGAGATTTCCCGATGGGCGGAAATCTACCGCACACGTCTTTTCCAGCGCATCGAGTCGCTGGCCTCGTGGCTGCCGAAGGTGCTTTACCTCTTCGTGGTAGCCCTCACGGTGATGCGCATCTTTGCCCTCGTCTCCCAAGTCTCTGGGATTTATTCCTCCCTGCTGGACGTTTCGTAGCTACTCGCCATGGGACCCGCGGCCCATGAACCACGCGATGACAATGCAGATTTCGTAGAGCGCATACATCGGTCCGCCCATCAAAAGGAGGGTAATGATGTCGGTCGTTGGCGTGATGATTGCCGCAATAAAAAAGATGATCACCACCGCATAGGCCCGCGTGCGTTTGAGGATCTGGTAGTTCACGATTCCCAGCTTCACGAGAACAAGCACCGCCAGAGGCAGCTCGAAAGCCAGTCCGAAGCCCAGGATAAACTGGGTGGCAAACGAGTAATACTCGCGCACCGTCCATGTCGGCTGCCAGTTCATCGACTTCGCATCGTTGAAGAAAAATTGCAGGGTCTGAGGAAGGACCACGAAATAGCAAAATGCCGCGCCGACCAGAAAGAGTCCGAACCCGACCCCCGCCACCGGATACAGAATCCGCTTCTCCGCACCCGTGAGAGCCGGAAGGATGAACTCTGCCAAAAACAGCAAGACCAGCGGAAATGCCAAAATGAGACCCGCATAGAGCGACAACTGGAGCGAGATCGTAAACGAATCCGCCACTCCCAGCGATTGCAGGTTGGCCGCCCGTTCGGGATCAACCGCGATCAGTGGAAGCTGAATCAGCCGGGCCAGATCGGTTCGGAAAAAAAACGAGAGTGTGGTCGTGGACGTGACAACCACCGCACACTTGATGAGCATGAAACGCAGCTCCTCAATGTGCTGGAGCAGCGGCTTCGCATCATCACCGGTATCCCGGAAATCAAACAATCGCTTGAGCATCATGGTGCGAAAAAATTCTGAGTCAGCAACCGGCGGTCTTGAAGCAGGTTCATAGGTGGGGTCAACCCAGCCGCCGGTTCCACTCTGCCAGTTCGCGCGCCACATTGTCGGGCGAAGGAGCGCCCACCGCTCCCCGCGCACGCATCGCGGCATCGAGATCAAACGTCCTCGCGACGAGCTCCCGCGTAAGAACCGGCGAGGCCGCTTCGAAATCTGATGCCGGGAGGGTATGCAGGGGCACTCCGCGTTCCTGCGCGAGCCCCACCAAGCGGCCCACGATCTCATGCGCTTGCCGGAATGGCACGCCGCCCTCGACCAGACGGTCCGCGAGATCGGTCGCCAGCAACAGCGGATCGGACGCAGCCTCACGTCCGCGTGCCTCGCGCAACGAGGCGGCCGCCAGCATCTCTGCGAAAATTGCCAGGGTGTCCATGACGGTGTCGAGCGAGTCAAAGACCCCCTCTTTGTCTTCCTGCATGTCCCGATTGTAAGTGAGCGGCAGACCTTTCATCGTGGTCAGTAGGGCGATCAGATTGCCGTAAAGCCGACCGGTTTTTCCTCGCGCCAGCTCTGCAATACCCGGGTTTTTCTTTTGCGGCATGAGGCTCGATCCCGTCGTGTGACGATCACTCAGCTCCAGAAATCCAAATTCTGCGGAAGCCCAGAGGATCACGTCCTCGCTGAGCCGCGAAACGTGCATGCCCACAATGGCGAGCGCGGCCAGCAACTCGCATGCGAAATCGCGATCCGCCACGGCATCCATGCTGTTGTGCGTGACGCCCGAAAATCCGAGTTCCTGCGCCACGGCTTCGCGGTCCAGAAGAATCGTCGAACCCGCAATGGCCCCGGAACCCAACGGCATCGCATCCATACGCCGCGCCGCATCTGCAACGCGCCCGGCATCCCGCTCGAACATCGCCACATACGCTAATAAATGGTGCGCAAACAGCACCGGCTGCGCCCGCTGAAGGTGGGTGTAGCCCGGAATCACCGCCCGCGGATGTCGGCCCCCCAAGCCAACCAGCGCCCGTTGCATTGCACGGAGCCCGCTCTCCAACTCGCGACAAGCTTCCATGAGGTGCAATCGAAAATCCAACGCCACCTGATCATTCCGACTCCGCGCGGTGTGCAGCTTCGCGCCCGCCGCACCGATCCGGCGAGTGAGTTCGGACTCGATGTTCATGTGGACATCCTCCAGGTCTTGCCGGAACTCAAAGGTGCCAGCCTCAATCTCTGCGGCAATCCCCCGAAGGCCGGATTCTATTGCGTCAAATTCCTCCGGCGTGAGAACACCTGCGGTCTTCAACGCCCGCGCATGGGCGATGCTGCCCCGGATGTCTTCGCGGAACATGCGGGCATCCACGGTGACGGATTGCGTGTAGGCCTGCAAAAGGGCCGATGACTCGTGCTTGAAACGTCCTTTCCACATAACGCTTAGGCTTTTCCCTCCGTGCCGCGCCGGGTACAGGACCCTTCGCGCTGGAACTCATCACAGTGCGCTTCGATTTTTACCATTTTATTGGCCGGGGAAAACCCGAGCCTCCGCGTAATACAGTTCTCAAGTAATTCCATATTCGGATCTTCAAATTCGATGATTTTTTTGCAGTCCACGCAGACAAGATGGTTGTGCGTAGGGTGTTCCAAGAAATTGGGATCATACACTTTCGTCTCCCCGCCCAGATCCAGCTCGCGCAACAATCCGCTCGCAACAAGAAGGGGGAGAGTGCGATAAACAGTTGCACGAGAGACAGATGCGTCGAGTTTCTTCGCCATTTCCAGCAGCTCTTCCGCGCGGAAATGCTCGCGTGTGCCAAACGCCGCATCAATGATGGCGTCGCGCTGCGTCGTCTTACGCAGCCTGCGCCCTTGCGGGTGACTGTATAATACCTCTCTCACGTGGTCTCTGGCGCCTTCTTCCATGGAAGGCTCAGAGTAATCCGGCGCGGCCCTGAGTCAAGGAGGGGAAAAGGCCAGAGAGCTACGGCAAAGGGGAGCGGAGTGCCGTTGCTGCATTCCTGCCCTGGCGGGGTTCGTCCTTCCCCAGTCCATAGTCCCTGGCGAACTCACCATAAAGGCGGGTTCCGGGATGGCAAACGAAAATGTGAAGATTTTGTTGCATTTGCTCTTGCAACAACTGCGGACTTCCCCTATTCACAAACCTGCTTCCTTAACCAATCACTAAATCAGCCATGGGTAAAGTTCTCCTCTACGTTTCAATCGCCGTCACACTCCTCGCCGCCGTCCTTGGCTTTCTCAACAAGGGCAAGCTTTCGTCCACCAAGGAGGATTTGCAACAAAAAGTCGCAGCCCTCGACGATTCGGAAAAAAAATTAAAATCCACCGAAACCGCTGCCGCTGCCGCCAAAGCTGAGGCCGAGACCGCGACCGCCGAAAAAGCCACCGCGCTTTCTCAAGTGGACACGCTCAAATCCGATCTGGAGAAAAACAAATCCCAAGTGTCCGACCTGACCGCCCAGATCACGGCCAAGACGACCGAGGTGAACGAACTCGACGCAAAGCTCAAAGAAGCCGAGACCAAACTTGCGAATACATCCACCGGCGAAGTCGCTCCCGCAGCAGGCCCCAGCGCGGAAGACCAGGTCAAGATGCAGGAGCAGGAGACACTCATCACCAAGCTTCAGGGAGATCTGACGGCTGCCCAAGGCCAGCTTGAGACACTCAAAACGGAAAAGAACAACCGCATGGCCCTCAAGATGCGCAACGGGCTGGAAGGCAGTGTGCTGGCAGTGAACCAAGCATGGAATTTTATTGTCATGAATATCGGCGACCGCAACGGAGTCGTCGGCAATGCCGAGATGCTCATCAAGCGCGGCGGCAAACTCGTTGGCAAAGTGCGCGTCACCTCTGTTGAGCCCTCGACCGCCATCGCGGACATCGTTCTCAACAGCGTCCCCCGCGGCGTCACGATCCAGCCCGGAGACAATGTCATCTATCAAGCGACCGCAGAATAATTTCCTTCTGCTGTTGGGAGTTCTCTTGGTCGTCGGTTTCCTCGGTGGTTGCGCCACCGATCAGCCGGAATCCGAACAAGCTGGTGCCAACCTCCCTTGGAACCGCCCAGAAAAGTGGGAAGGCGGCGGAGTCATGGGTTCCATGCTCCAGCAGAATCACTGACGCATTCGATCAGACTTCTTTGTAGCGGGTTGATTTCCAATCCATTTTCCCGAGGCCTCGCTCGTTGGCTTTGTGGAGGTAGGTGAGTTCGGAAATATCGCGTTCGAGCAGGTGGGAGTATCCGAAGCTATCCACGGCAACCATGTCCGTGCCTGCGACGATGGTTCCCATAGGCTTCACGTCCGAGAGGCGTCCGCCGGTCGGGCCATTTCGCATGAGCACGTTCATGCCGTCGAGCACCACGAGCGTGGGCTTCATCATGAGTGCAAAATCCGACACGATGCTGTGGATGTGCTGATGAAATTGATTTCGGCGTCCCCCCAGCAGCCCATACCAATTTTTCATGGTCATGGAGGCATGGCAGAGGTTGTGGTCCTTGCAAGGAGCGAGGCCGATCACCTTGTTGGCGCGCTGGAAGGGCTGCTCGAAAAATGACCAGTGCTGCAGGATTTCGCCATCCATCTGGATCGGCGCAAAAGAATTTGTCTCGGGATAGAGGAGTTCGAGCGACAATTCGTTCGCCACGGCGAGCAATCCGCTTTTGAGGTAACATCCGGCTGGACTGTTGATGGGATTGTCGGCAACAAGGATACGGGAAGCGCCGGCTTCGCGTACCATCGAGGCGACAGCCCGCAGGGCGTCCGGATGTGTTGTCGCCGCAAGAGCCGGAGGCCGGTCAAAAGCGACATTCGGCTTGATCACGACGACATCACCTTTCTGGATGAACCGCTCCATTCCGCCGAGCGCTCCAATCGCCGCCCGCACGACTTTTTCGCGATCGCTTCCCCGCGCAATCGCCATTTCCGGCAGCAGGCTGTCGGGAGCGAGCGCGTAGCTCGGGAGTTGAAGTCCGGTCTTGGGCTGGAAGCCGGGCACAAAATGATTCCTCTGCCAAAACGCGAGTCCGCCAATCGTGGAACCCGCGATCAGGGCCCCCGCAGCACCCAGCCTCAGAAGAAATTCTTTGCGGCTGATGGCGGGCGATGGATCGGATGGCGAGTTCACTGGGAAAAATGGCAACGGCACCAGTTTCCTCCACATTTCACAGCGAGGCAAACGAGAATTTTTTTGGCGGCCTGCGCGTGGAATTTTCTCGACACCGCGAGCGAACCGACGATCAATTCAAGATCTTATGAAAGTCGGCGTTTTTTCTGCAATCCTCAGTGACCTCCCCCTTGAAAAAGCTCTCTCGCATATCGCGGGTCTGGGCTGTGAAACCATCGAGTTCGGCACCGGTGCCTATCCCGGCGACGCGCATTGTAAGCCCGCTGAGTTGCTGGCCAGCAAACCCAAGCGCGAGGCCTTTGTGAAGACGGTTGCCGACAGCGCGCTCGAAATCAGCTCGCTCTCCTGCCATGGCAACCCGCTGCATCCCGACAAAAAAATTGCCGCCGCGCATCACAAGGTTTTTGAGAATTCCGTGAAATTGGCGGGCCAGATCGGTGTGCCGGTCGTGACCACGTTTTCGGGGTGCCCCGGCGATCACGCGGGCGCGAAATTCCCCAACTGGGTCACCTGCCCATGGCCCTCGGATTTTCTGGAAATCCTTGACTGGCAGTGGAACAAGATCGCCAGTCCGTATTGGAAAAAACAAGCCGCCTTCGCAAAATCCCATGGCGTCAAAATTGCTTTTGAACCCCATCCCGGATTTCTTGTTTACAACCCTGAGACCATGCTGCGGATGCGCGAAGCCTGCGGCCCAGTCATCGGTGCGAATTTCGACCCCAGCCACTTCTTCTGGCAGGGCATCGATCCCGTCAAAGCCGTTCGTGCCCTCGCGGGGGCCATCCATCACGTGCATGCGAAGGATACCGGACTGTATCCGATCAATGCCGACGTGAACGGCTACCTCGACACCAAACATTATGGCGACGAGATGAACCGCTCGTGGATTTTCCGTACGGTCGGTTACGGGCACGGAGCGGATTTCTGGTGCGACTTCGTCAGCACGCTCCGGCTCTGCGGCTACGATGGCACCCTCTCGATGGAACACGAAGACAGCCTCATGACGCCCGCCGAAGGACTTCGTAAAGGCGTCGATTTCCTCAACTCCGTGGTCATCCGTGAGAAAAAAGGAAAAGTCACCTGGGCGTAAGCGACGAGCAGTAAACTAGTGCAGCACCATCTCCTCGGTCGTGAGGCGGCGCTTGAGAAAAATCAGAGCGTCAATCGCTTCCGTGAACCGGGCGGGATCCTGCGCAAACCGTCCAGAACGCGCTTCGTCGATAAACCGCGCAAAGAACCCGACCACATCGGCGGTTCGGACCCGTCCGCCGCTTGCGGCTAAAATGTCGCCATAGGGCCACATTCCGGTGAGGCGCTCTTCGACCGCGTTGGCATCGGCCAGCAATTCCCGGATGTCGGAAGACGTCGCAGTGCTCTCCCACGCGCATCCGCGCGTCACAAGCTGCAACGTCGAGACCGCCAAAAAAAAGAAATCCGACAACTTGTCGAGGTGGGAAAAAATCCGGCTGTAGGAATCTAGGTCGATGGCTTTGAATTGTCCGCGCCGACTGAGCATGATGTTCCCGTTTTTGAGGTCATTCACCACGAACCCGAGTGAATGAACTTCCTCGAGCCAGAGGGCCGTGCTGGTGAGCAAATCCAGAATGTGAGCAAGGCCGGGGGCACCCGCAAATGGCGGAGACTTCCGCTTTTTTCGCCAGGCCTCTCCCGCGCTGCCGCTCAAGGATTTCATGAATTCCCTGCTGGCATCCTCTTTCGAGGAACGAGGGGATTGCGGACGCAGGATGCTGGCATGTTCGGTGCCTGCCACCCCGATCAAGTGGTCAAGCGTGTCGCCCTCGACCAACTGGAGGATATGGTAGTTCGAGCGAATCTTTTTGAGGTAGCCGGCGTCGAAGACCCGGATGACATGTGGCGACTTCGCGAGTCCCCTCGCAATTTCCATGATCGTGTCCGCCGCCTCGATGGCCTCTTTTTTGTGGCCCTTACGAATCCGGTCCACCTTGACGGCCACACGCTGCGGAATCGTGCTGTTGCGGACGTTCACGGCCTCATACACCCGCCCGAATTGCCCCATTCCGAGCTGCCCAATGATCAAATATCCGATGTCCTCGAGCGGACCACGCACCTGCTTCCATGCATCCAAATCTTCGTCGTCAATGATTCCGAAACGCCCAATTTGCGGGTTCGGACTTTTCAGCTTTTTCGGACTCGTCCATGTCACCGGCATCGCCTCCTGCCATTCCGGTTTATCGGGCATCAGCCCCGCGATGCTGAGCCGAAGATACCGGGAATCCAAGTAATCCCTCGCGATGACGGTCGCCGTCTCCCACAGGTCCGGAATATTCTTCTCGCGCAAAAGAAATGACAAATCCATGAGCAGCCGAAAAAAAGGATCCCTCACAAACAGGTCACGCCGGTCGCAGCCAGCCACTCGGGCACTGATCGCCTCGAAGGCTTCCCCGGCCGCATTCGGAATCAGCCGCCCGGCCTTTTTGTCGTCATACAAAACATGAAGATTCAAGATCGCCCAGTTCGTAGTGAGGCTGATCCGCTCGGTAAATCGGTCCCTCGGATAGCTCTCGTGCCCGAGTTGCAGCAGCACCTGCCGCACCACCTCCCAAACACTCCCCACATCCTCCATGCGTCGCCCTTGCCCGTCACCCTTTGGCTCAAACTCCCGCAGCAGAGCCGTGCGAACCATGATCCGGGAAGACTCCGCCGCCAAAGCCGCATCCACCCTCATCTCACACGTCGCACACGCCGGAAGATCCGCGCAGGACAAAATGTGAACTCCCTCGGCATGGTTTGCCGGATTGTCATACACCATGCGACGGAAAATCTTCATCGCCTCCGGACGCTTTTCCAGACGCCGGGCGATCTGCTCAAAGACCCGCGTGAGCGTCGAAGCCCATGCCTCAGAAGTCGGATTTTCTGGAAGAAATTCTACCCGCGCCGGATCAGCCAGAATTCGCACCCTGATCACAAACTGCCCGTCTGGTCGATCCGCCCATGGCCGCCGCAAGTAGGCGACCCATGCATCTGCCTCCCCAGAAAAAACCGTTGTGCTCCGGTGGGTGGGTGAACGCGAAACCGTGGTTCGCACTTCGGGCGCTGCCTCCTCCGCGGAGGACTCCAGCCCAAGAGCCGTCAAAAAGTGTCGAAAGAGGTCCGCCATGGAGTCCAAATATCATGCCGATATTCCAGCGCCATGCAAGCCGCTGGCAGTCCCGAAATAGTTGCCTTCACTTTCCGTTGCGATGCGCGGATTTGGCTGCGGCAACCTGACGGTAAACATCCAGCGTGCCGCGAGCGCAAGCAGCCCAGGAGAATCGTGCGGCCTGCTCCAGCACGGCGTCGGAGCGGCGGGCGTGTTCGGCGGGGTTCGTCAGCAGGGTCTCGACCGCCGCAGCGAGGGCTTCATGATCACGCGGGGGAACCGTCATCCCGGCGGAACCAACCACTTCCGGTAACGAGGCCACATTTGAGACGACCACGGGGGTCCCGCAGGCCATCGCCTCCAGCACCGGCCATCCGAATCCCTCAAACAAAGATGGAAATACGAACACATCCGCCGTGCGGTAAGCGGTCCCAAGGGTATCGTCATTGGCAATTTGCCCGAGATGACAAATCCGGTCTCGAATCCCCAACTCGCCGGCAAGTTGTTCCTCATCCTCGAAAAATGGCGCTCCGACACGCACAAACCAAACGCGCGGGTCGTGGCGTAAAATCCGCATTGCCCTCAAAATCGCCGGCGTGTTTTTATACCGGGTCGGCGTCGCCACATGCAGGATCAGGCGTGCATTTGCAGGAAGTCCGTTTTTCTCCAAGAACTCGCGGCGCTCGGCTTCGCGGCTGGCTGGATCAGGGAAAAATGCGGGATTGCACCCGTAGTAAACGACTTCGATTTGATCCGCCGGGATGCCTGCAAC
Organism: Chthoniobacterales bacterium; assembly: GCA_038214335.1. Lineage (GTDB taxonomy): Bacteria > Verrucomicrobiota > Verrucomicrobiia > Chthoniobacterales > Terrimicrobiaceae > QYQL01. Next base: position 2,039 of record JBBQRY010000026.1, on the reverse strand, counting down.
CTCGACCAGAGTGCGCTTCGTGCTCTGCGAGATCGCAATGATCTTCCGACAGCGCTTCATACACCAGACCCGCAGCGGAAACATGAACCGCGTCAGCGCCGGATGCGGCATATCGAGCAGCCCCTTCGCGGCCAGAAGGGGAATGATGTCGTGGCAGGTGATGACGGCTTGCCCCCGGGGCGCTGAGACCGCAAGGTTCGCATGGCTATGGTCAACGATGTGGAAAACGTCACCGCCACGGAAAGATCGGATCATGGCGGGGTATTTCAAAAATCTCGCATACCGGCTCGCCATCGAAGCGCCCAGCCACCCCGCCGGTCCGGGATCGCAATGGATTTCCTGAAACTTCCAATCGGGATCATCAAGTTCACGCAATGCCGTGCTGAGCTCCCGCGCATACCGCCGCATGCTTTCCGAGGGGAATCCTCCGACATTTGGCAATAAAACCCCGGTGTGCATCAGGTCTGCCTCCGATACCGCCGCCGGATGCGCTCAAGGTAGAAAAGTCCACCCGGCAGACCCCAGACCAGATAGACAAACATGCCGGTGATCGAAATGAGCAGTCCCGTGCCCTGCGGAACTCCGCACAACTCGGAAAGCAGTTTTTCAAAGAGGGCCTCGCGCACCCCGATCCCGTTCAGGCTGATCGGCAGCGAAGAAATTGCGGTCACCAGCGGCATGATTGATGTCATGTCCAAAAAGGAAATGTTTGCAGTGAACGCAATGCCCACAAAATAAAACGCCCCAAAATAGGCCAGCAGCATTGGCACGGTGTAGAGCGCACCCAGCAAGGCCTCGCGGCGGTTCTCGATACAGAGCTGCCACAAGGTGGAAAGCTTCACGACCTGTGAGCGCAGGGGGAAATTTGCCGGAAGGCGTCCAACAAGGTGGCGGCTCGTCAAAAAAAATGAGGCAATAAGCCCCGCGCCAATTACGAAGAGGACGATGGCAAAAACTTTCATGGCATTGCCAACAGCAAAACTGCTCGCAAACCAAGCGCTGCGCGTCCATGCAAATCCCAGCCCCATGGCCACCAGCACGAGCACCGCCAACAATCGATCAATCGCCACGCTCAGGAATCCAGCCGTTTTGTTCTCAGGATGATCCCGCATGAGGTAAATCACGCGCACCACATCTCCGCCCGTCGTGCCGGGCAGGAATTGGTTGAAAAATGCGCCGATAAAAAACAAGCGCGTCACCTCTGAGAGCCGCACCCGCAGGTGCAACATGCGCAAAAACAATTGCCAGCGAAGAATCCCGAAAAACTCACAGATCCCGGCGCTGGCGAGCGCGGCCAGCATCCATCGCCAATCCGCGGTTGCGAGGGCGTTCCACATCGTCGCTCGCCGCTGCTCGTCATGAAACAGCCACCAGAGCAAGCCAACCGTCACCACCACCTGCCCCAGTGTGAGCAGGTGCTGCACCCATTTCGGCATCTCCCTTCGACTTGGCTGGGCGGAGGAAGATTCGGAAGAGTCGCTCATGGCAAGCGAAGAGCGGATCAGGTGGGGTTCACCGCACTGCCTTCCAGAACTTCCCTGCGAACACTCTTGCCGCGCACTTTTGAGGCCCAGAGCACAATCGGCGCCGCGATGTAGATCGAGGAATACGTGCCCACAAGGATTCCGATCAAGATGGCAAACGAGAAGTCGCGCAGGACAGATCCCCCGAAAAAGAACAGCGCCCCAACCGAAAGGATGGTCGAGCCTCCGGTGAGGATGGTCCGCCCCAGCGTCTCGTTGATGCTCTTGTTCATGAGTGCCTGAATCGTGCCGCGCTCGCCCTGTTTGAGTCCTTCGCGGATTCGGTCAAAGACGACAATCGTGTCGTTGATCGAGTAGCCAGCAATCGTGAGAACCGCGCCAACCATCACCAAGGAAAGCTCGCCACCTAGCAGCGAAAACACGCCGAGCGTGATGATCACATCGTGCAGCAGGGCGACCAATGCTCCGAGTGCGAAGGAAAACTCAAACCGGAGCGTCACGTAGATCAGGATGCCAACCATTCCCAGCGCCAGCGCCCAGACTGCGCGCTTGGCA
>JBBQRY010000025.1:0-14554 GCA_038214335.1 Chthoniobacterales bacterium | reverse complement strand
TTGGGAGCGGATGCGCCAAGATGGAACAGCGGAAAAAATGGGGACGACGCAATCTTAGTGCGCCGGGCAGGATGCCCGCCGCCGCACGCTGGAAGCGTGCGCTCCCCAAGAAACTCCGACTCACCCACTTCCAATCACACCCCGGCCTGGCTGCTGACCGTCCTGCCTGCCACGTATGCGGGGAACCCCACCGCACCATTCCTCGCCCAAGATGGAGATAAAAAATTTGCCTTCTTTAACGTCTATGGGAGCGATGGCTCGACTTGGGACAAAATCGTTTTTACCGCTGTCGTCACGAAGCTTGCTTCTTGCGAGCGCGTCGTTAGAGTCTTTGGCCGATGGCGGACGGTCGTTCTCTGGGGAGCCGCAAGGCTGACCGGGGAGAGGAAAGTCCGGACACCGTAAGGCAGCATGCCGCGTAGAACGCGCGGGAGGCCGGGATGAAAATTCCGACCGACGGAAAGTGTCACAGAAAACAAACCGCCTTCTGGCGCAAGCCGGGAGGTCAGGGTGAAAAGGCGGGGTAAGAGCCCACCGCCCCGTGCGCAAGTGCGGGGGCACGAAAAACCCCATGCGGTGCAAGACAGAACAGGAGGAAGCGGGTTGCCTGCCCGAATCCCCGGCGCAAGCTGGAGAAGTCCTCCGGGTAATAGTCGCAGTCCGCAAGGACTGTCCCGCCCGCAAGGTGCGGGCCAAGACAAATGACCGTCCACGTTCGCTACGCAAGTGGCGGACCGGACAGAATCCGGCTTACAGCCATCAACAAACGGGGGTGTTCCGGCAACGGAGCATCCCCGTCCTTATTTTTATATTTTTATGAAATGGGATGCTGCTGGAGGTCGAGGAGGATTTTTCCCCCGCGTTTTTCGGCGGTGGCGGCTTCGGCGGCTTTGACGACCTCTGAGAGCGGAAAGGTCTGATCGACGGGTGTCGAGAGCGTCCCCTCGCGGAGGTGGTCTGCCAGCGCGGCATACGTGTCGCGAACAACGTCCGGGGTGGCGGTTTTGCGCCAGCGATTGAGCCAGAATCCGACAAACCGCAGGTCTTTGAAGATGAGCAGTCCGTTGGGGATTTTGAGGGGTTGCTTGCTCATGGCTCCGAAGGTGACCATCGTTCCATGAGGAGCCAGCGTGTTCGCAATGTTCAGGGCACTGGGTCCGCCAACGGCATTGAGCGCAAGCTTCGCACGTGCTCCAGAGCAAAGATCTTTCGCCTGCTTGCGCAGATCGCATTCTTCGGTCACGACCACGTCCCCGCCTGCGGATTTCAACTCAGCAATGAGCTCTTCGCGCCGCACCACGTTGAGGGTTCGCAAGCCCAGCGCATGGGCAAGTTGGATCACGCTGCGTCCGACGCCGGAATTCGCAGCATTTTGCACAATCCAGTCTCCGGGCTGGAGGCGGACGAAATCGTGGATCAACCGCCAGGCGGTTGCGGGGTTCACGGTGAGCATCGCAGCTTGGAAAGGATCGAGTCCGTCGGGCAGAGGCACGACATGGGCCGCAGGCACCACCATTTCCCGGCACCATGTGCCAAACGCCATCGGCAGAACGGTCTGGCCCGGAGTGAGATGCACCACCTGCAACCCGGTTGCAACCACGCGTCCCACTCCTTCGTTGCCAATCGTAGCCGGAAGCGTCGGCAGATCGCCATAAGTGCCTTCGATCACATTGAGATCAGCGGGATTGATCGGTGCCGCAAGCATGTCGAGCAGCACCTCATCCGGTCCAAGATCGGGATGCGCAATATCAGCGACAGAAAGGGATTCGGCGGGTTTTCCAAATTGGTGGAGGCGGGCGGCAAGTGACATAATCCTTAATTTCCCATCTCCGCCCCATCATGTCGAACGGAATTCCTCAACAACCCAGAACGACCTTACCCCATCCCTGCTTCCTTGAGCCGGTCTTCGATGTCGCTTTTCTGAAGAGCTTCAACCATTTCGCCGATTTCTCCACCAAGGAATCGGTCGAGGCTGTAGAGGGAAAGGTAAATTCGGTGGTCGGTGACCCGGTTTTCCGCGAAGTTGTAGGTGCGGATTTTTTCCTCGCGTCCGCCGCCTCCGATCAGGCTTTTGCGGTGGGCAGAGTATTTCGCCTCCTCCGCACTGCGTTTGTCCTCGAGCAGGCGGGAGCGCATGATCTTGAGCGCGCTCTCCTTGTTTTTCTGCTGGCTGCGCCCGTCCTGGCAGCGGACGATCCGCCCGGTGGGGATGTGCATGATCTGGACGGCGGAGTCGGTGGTGTTGACGCCCTGTCCTCCAGGGCCGCCGGAGCGGCAGACTTCGATCCGGAGGTCTTCGGGCTTGATTTGGATGTCCACCTCCTCGGCCTCGGGGAGGACGGCGACAGTTGCGGTGGAGGTATGAATGCGGCCCTGCGCCTCGGTGGCGGGAACGCGCTGGACACGGTGGACTCCGCTCTCGTAGCGGAGCCTGCGGAAAACGGATGTTCCCGAGACCCGGAACACGACCTCGCGGACACCTCCAAGGTCGGAGGGGCTGGCATTCATCTCCTCCACTTTCAACCCGATGGATTCGGCATAGCGGCCATACATCCGGTAGAGCTCCGCGGCAAAGAGGGCGGCTTCCGTGCCGCCGGTGCCCGCGCGAATTTCCACAATAGCATCCCGGTCTTCATCGGGTTCGGGCGGCAGCAGCGAGACCTGGATCTCGTGCTCGATCGAAGGAATGAGCAACTCGAGAGCGGGGATCTCTGCGGTCGCGAGCTCTGCGAGTTCTTTGTCCTCCGATGACGCCAGCTCGCGATTTTCTGCGAGCTCGCGGCGTGCCTTCAGCAGGCGGCTCCAGAGATCGAGAAGGGACTTCGTCGAGGCGTGCTCGCGAAGAACCTCGCGGGCACGGCGGGCATTGTCGAACAGGCCGGATGAAGAAATCTCGCGTTCGAGTTCCTCGAAGCGAACCCGCTTCCTCTCGACCAATGGTTCGAAGTCCATGGATAACAAAAACGGTGAACGCAACGAGTGCATTCACCGTCTCCTTGGTGGGAAGTGTTAGACCTTTTTGACGAGGCGGGGAGCGCGGATGGTTCCGTAGCGGCGCTTGAATTTATCAACGCGCCCGGCGGTATCGACAAATTTTTGCTCTCCGGTAAAGAACGGGTGGCAGGCAGCGCAAATGCCAATCTTGAGGTTTTCGCGGGTGGATCGGGTGCGGTAAGCGGCGCCGCATGCACAAAGGATCACGGTCTCGCTGTAGTTGGGATGAATATCTGGCTTCATTCTTGAAAAGTCCGTCAGAATATCGCGATTGTGTTCGATGGCAACAACGAAATGTCAAATTTGATTCTTACCCGCTGGCAGACCCTGCTGGCCGCACCTTCGGAGGCGGCCATTTTCTCGCCTGCGGGAAAAATCCTTCGCACCCGCAACGAGATCGATGCCGAAGCCACGCAGATTGCGAAGCTCCTCGCGCAAGGTTCCGGTGGTGTGGCCGTGCAGGTCGGCAACCATCCCGCGTTTCCGGCCTGCCTGCTGGCCGCGTGGCGCAGCGGGCGCGCGGTCCACCTCATGGACAGCGATCATTTCGGAGGAATCCGCTCGCGCATTGAAATGGCCGGGGGAATCACGGACCGGTTGGTGATGCGTGACGGCGAAGTCGTGGCGGAGCAGGCGGATGGGCAGGCGGACGATTCGGAATCCGGGGAAATTTGCCTCTACAAACTGACCGCCGGGGACGCGGCTCTTCCGCGCGCAATCGGATTCTCCTCCGGCCAACTTGTGGCGGATTGCGATCAAATCTGCGAGACCATGGGCATTGGGACAGACATTTCGTTTGGAGTCATTCCGTTTTCGCACTCCTACGGATTCAGCAATCTGATCACTCCCCTCCTCTGCTGCGGGATTCCGCTTGTTGCGGTCAGCGATCCGCTGCCCCATGCCATGTCCGAGGCCCTCGCTCAAACCCGCGCCACCATCCTTCCGGCCGTTCCTCCCCTTTTCCGCGCCCTGCTTTCTGTGAACTCACTCCCCCCGGATTTGCGGCTCTGCATTTCCGCCGGAGCTCCGCTGCCGCCAGATCTTGTCCGTGCCTTTCACGCAAAATTTGGACGCAAAATTCACACCTTCTACGGCACTTCGGAATGCGGTGGCATTTGCTATGACGCCAGCGTGCAAGCGGAAATCCCGGAAGGATTTCTGGGCACTCCCCTTCGCGGCGTGACGGTCCTCGCCTCCGGGAAAAAAATTACGGTTCAATCTGCGGCGTTGGGCATGAGCCTAGCGGAAGATAGCTACCAACCAGCGGATTTGGTGGTCCGGGAGGGGGACGGATTCCGGCTCGTGGGACGGGAGTCGAAATGGATTCAGGTCGCTGCACGCAAGGTATCACCCTCCGAGATCGAAAGCATTCTCCGCCTCATGCCCGAGATCCACCATGCGCAAGTCTTTGGCATGGACGACCCGCTGCGCGGACAAAAAATCTGCGCTCGCGTCACTGGCGATGTCAAGCCGAGTGACATCCGACGACATTGCGCGATTCATTTGCCCGCATGGAAAATCCCGCGGCGCATCGAGATCGACGGCTCTGAGGGCTGACCGCCGTCCCTATTCGTCGTCCTGAGCTTCTTCCGCCATTTCGTCCGCTTTGCGGGAAAGCCGATTCGAGAGGATGAAGAAACTGGGAACCCAGAGTCCGATGAAAATGCCGAAACGCTCACCGTAGGCGCGGTTCTCTTGCGAGGCAGTGAACCATGTCACGACCGAAGCAATGATGGAGAGGAATCCCAGATAAAGGCAGATATCCGAAACGAGGCGCAAGTTGTCTTTGTTGCAGCAGGAGCAGGCGGGCTTGAGGTATTCTTGTATTTTTGAAGTATCCATAAGGCTGAAAGCATACGTGCGATGCTTGCCGCGTCAAATGATTTGCCGTATCACCAGAGGCATGATCAAAAAATTGACCATTGCCGCAGCAATCCTTGCAGCTCTTGTGCTCGCGGGCGTTCTCATTTTTCTTCGCGGAGCCGGACCCTCGGAAGGTGCAAAACTCGTGCCGTCGGATGCCGTTTTCTTTACCTCGTTCACGGATCTTCCCCGTTCCTTTGTGAGGTGGCAGTCGACCTCGCTGGCAAACATGGCCCGCGAACCGGAAATCCGGGCCTTCCTAGAAAAACCGCTGGCCTGGTTGGGATCGAACCCCAGTGCCAACGAGACGGGAACGATCCTTGGAGGGCTGAAACCCGGACGCCTTTTTCTCGCCGTGACACGAGTCACGACCGAGGACATGGATGCGGTGGTGGGATTTCAGTATTGGGGAGGAAAGGCCGAGTTCGAGCGGGCGGTGGAACGGCTGCGGGCGGAATTGCCTCCGGACGGCGAGAGTGCCGCGACCAGCGAGGCCCATGGTTCGGTGACCATCCGGGGCACGACCCACGGACGGTTTCAGATTTTTTCCGCAACCATCGGAAGATGGGGGTTCCTCACCACAAACTTAGAGGTCATGAAGTCCACGCTGGAACGAGCCACCGGAAGCAACTCCTCCCCAACGCTTTCGACAAATCTCCGATTCCTCGCCGTGTCCTCCCACATGCTGAAGTCACCGGATTTCATGTTCTTCCTCCATCCCGAACCGGTGCTGGAAGTTCTGCTCGAAACCGGTCGCACGATGGGCGCCAACTCGGTGCCGGATCAAGTCGATCTGCTCAGGGCCACGGACGCCGTGGGAGGATCATGGAAACTCGACGGCAAACTTCAGCGGGATGCTTGGTTTTTCCTCCGCGCCAACTCCCAACCTGCCGAGAAGCTCACGCACAAAACTGCCCGCTTCACTTCGGCGGAAACGGTCGTTTTTGTGGATTTCTTGGCGCGATTCGAAGGATTGCCCTCCTTGCTGGAGCGAGCACTCGCAGGCACTGCTCCCCAAGAATCCCTCGTCGAGCTGGCCGACATGGTCTCTGCGGGATTTGGGCCCGAGTGCGGGGTGATTATTGATTGGGCCAGCGGGAGCACATCGCCCTCGGCGATCATGGTCGCAGAAATCCGGGATCCCGCCAAAGCCGTCGCGTCCCTCAACAAGCTCATGACCTTTTTTCCCGAGACCCAAATCGTGGAGACCGATGGCGTGCGCCTGTTCAGTATTCCCTCGCTCTCGAATCCTCTCGCCACCCCCACCATCACTCTCACCGAAGATTTCATGATCCTGGGGATCAATCCCGAAAGCGTGCTCCGCGCCGTCGCAAACCAATCGTCCTCCGTAAACGCCAACCCGGCCTTTGCTCCAGCAGCGGACGCCTACCGCTCCGCCAATGAACTCTTCGCCTTTGTGGATTCCAAAGCGGTTTTTGAGCGGGCATATTCGGTCTTTCGCCCCGTCATCATCTTCAGTGCCCGGGTGATGCCGGGGGTTTCCTCATGGATCGATACCAGCAAACTTCCCCAAACAGAAACCATCCTCCGGCACCTGCCCCCGCTGATCCTTTCCCAACAACGCTTGAACGACGGTGTTCTCCTCGAATCCAGCGGTCCGGTCACCGTCAGTCAACTCGCCGTCTCGTCAGCACTGGGCGGAATCCTCAATTGGAAGCCCGCAACTGCAGGAAGCGCGAATCCATAGCGGTCTGCAAGGTTTATCCGGCTTCCAAAACGAACTTCCAATCAGAGCTTTTCGCTGACTTTGCGGAGGAGGGATGCACCGCCGCCCAAAAGATCCGAGAGCGAACTGGAGGCTTTGCCGAGGAGGCTGTGGGCTTTTTTGTTGGCGGCAACACGCGATTTTTCGCCGGCATCGGCTCCGGTCGTGATGCCTTTGCGGAGGAGTGCGGCGGCTTCGTCCACGAACTTGAGCGTGTTCTTGGTCAGCTCATCGTGGGTGGAAGCGGATGCCTTGGTCGTCGCCTTGGGCGCTGGCTTGCGGGCAGTTTTGGGAGTAGGTTTCGGAGAGGATTTCGATGCGGGGGATTTCTTTTTTGCAGTCATAAAAAATCACCTTACATCGTTTCCCCGCGCTTGCCAAGTGGCGAGAGGGTTTCCATGATGCAGCATTCCTATGGACGCCATCATTGATCTGCTGCAACAAAATGCCCTGATGCCCCGTGCCGATATGGCGCGATTGCTGGACAGGGATCTGGCCGAGGTCGAGTCGGCCATCGCCAAGCTTGAGGCGGAGGGGATTATTCTCGGCTACCAGGCGATCATCAATCGGGAAAAGTGGGACACCGAAAAGGTGACGGCGCTCATTGAGGTGAAGGTGGTGCCGGAGCGCGACGGCGGGTTTGATCGCATCGCTTCGCGCATCGCGAAATTTGAAGAAGTCCAGAGCTGTTACCTTCTGAGCGGTGCCTATGATTTGCTCATCATTGTCGAAGCTGCCAACCTGCGCAACGCAGCGGCCTTTGTCTCCGAAAAACTGAGCACGATTGAAGGTGTGCAGGCGACCGCTACGCATTTTCGTCTCAAGACCTACAAAGAAAACGGAACGCTCCACCAATGGGATTCCGCTCCCGATCGACTTTCTGTCACGCCGTGAGCATCCGCATTGCCGACCACGTCCGCGATATCCCACGTTCCGGAATCCGCGATTTCTTTGAAGTCGTCCAGACGATGGATGATGTCATTTCCCTTGGCATCGGAGAGCCGGACTTTGCCACGCCATGGCATATTCGCGAGGCGGCGATCTATGCGCTCGAACGCGGACGCACGGGCTACACCTCAAACCTTGGCCTGCCTCGCCTGCGCCGTGCGATTTCGAATTCGGTGCACAAAGGATTTGGCTTAAAATATGATCCACTGTGCGAGGTGTTGGTCTCGGTGGGCGTCTCGGAAGCCATTGATCTGGCCTTGCGGGCATTGCTGAATCCCGGTGATGAGGTGATTTACCATGAGCCGTGCTATGTCTCGTATGCTCCGACGATCACGCTGGCGGGCGGGGTGCCGCGGGCGGTGGAAACAACGGCGGAGGACGGATTTTGTTTGCGGGCCGAGGACTTGGAAAAAGCAATCACTCCCCGCTCTCGGGTGCTGATGGTGAACTTTCCGACTAACCCGACAGGAGCAACCATGACAGCCGCCCAGTGGGAACCCATCGCCGAGCTGTGCGTGCGCCACAACCTGGTCGTGCTCACCGATGAGATTTACAGCGAAGTCATTTTCGACGGGGTGAAACATGCAAGTATTGCGACGTGTCCGGGTTTGCGGGAACGCACGGTTTTTCTGCATGGTCTCTCGAAGGCTTATGCCATGACGGGCTGGCGGATCGGTTATGCCTGCGCTCCGGCTGAGCTCATTGAGGCGATGATGAAAATCCACCAATACGCGATTCTTTGCGCACCGATCATGGGCCAGGATGCCGCCATCGAGGCATTGGAGCGTGGGGCGGATAGTATTGAAAAAATGCGTCGCGAGTATGAGCGGCGTCGAAATTTCATCACCCGCGCACTCAATGACATGGGACTCACCTGTCGAAAACCCAACGGCTCGTTTTACGTGTTCCCAAGCATCTCTTCGAGCGGACTGACCAGTCGGGAATTTTCCTTGCGGTTACTCCAAGAGCAGCGCGTGGCCATGGTGCCGGGCACGGCATTTGGCGCCAGCGGCGAAGGCCATGTCCGATGCAGCTTCGCAACCGGGCTGGATGCCATCAAGTCCGCGATGGAACGCGTGGAGGGGTTTTTGAGAGGGTTAAACGCCGCAAAATAAATCACGCGGTTGGCAGCCAGGCGGACTAGGTGGAAGGTCTTAAGTGCCGGAATTTGATTTCGGGTGCGGGGAAGATTTTTACCCTAAACGCATTTGTGGCCCGCGAATAAATCGAATAACACGAATAAAGGCCGCAGATTATGAGGAGGCAATCACTCACCCGCAGAGTGAATCCTCTGGTTGTTGCATCTTGTTGATATTAGCGAAGATTCGTGAGATTCGCGGGCTGTATTTTCCTTTATCGGTTACCGACGGCGTTCCATGAGGGTGAGTTCTTGACGGGATTTTGCAATCGTGTCGGCGGGGAGGATTCCTCGCCATTGCGTGCAGGGGTAAACAAGTGCGCGGGGTCCGATGATCGAACCCGGACTCAGCACGCTGTTGCAGCCGATCTCCGCATGGTCACCCATGATCGCGCCAAATTTTCGCAATCCGGTATCAATGATTTCTCCGGGTGTGGAAATCGTGATTTCCGAGTGGTCGAGCTTGACGTTGGAGAGCACGGAGCCGGCTCCCATGTGGGCCTTAAAGCCAAGGATGGAGTCGCCAACGTAGTTGAAATGGGGGATTTGTGCACCGTCGAAAACAAGGCAATTTTTGAATTCGCAGGAGTTTCCCGCAACGACCCCATTGCCAATGAGCACGTTTTCCCGGATGTAGCATCCATTGCGGATTTCGCAATCTTCACCGATCCATGCCGGACCCTTGATCATGGCTCCCTGCTCGATGACCGTGCCCGCTCCGATGAATACGGCATTGCTGATAAACGGCTTCCCGATCATGCGTCCGAGAATTGCCGGTTTGAGCCGGAACTGAAGATAAGGCGCAATCTTTGGCAGCACCTCCCAAACATGGTTCACATTATCAAAAATTAGACTGTGCTCGGTATTCCCGAGATCAAAAAAGTCGCTTGGTTTGAACATAAAGAATTATCGTGTCACCTTCTGGCCGTCCTTGCCGTCTTTTACCATCCACCCGAGCACTTCGATTTTTTCCCGCAGGGCATCGCTGGATTTCCAGTCTTTATTCAAGCGCGCTTCGGCACGGCGGGCGAGCAACTCACAAACGTCATGAGGGATTTCTTCGGCCTCCGGTTCGACGGCGAGGACGGATTGCACACCTGCCAACCATTGCAGGAGCGTCGCCGCTTGTGCGTCCGCGAGCTCGCCGAGATCCATGCGGCGGTTGGTTTCGCGAAGGATGTCGAACACCGACGCCAACGCGGCCGAGATGTTGAGGTCATCATCGAGAGCTGTCCCAAATCCGTCGAGCACTGGCAGCCCCTCAGCCGCGCCGGGGACCGCCGTTTGCGCAGTGTCGCGGAGACGACGGGTCCACTCGTCGAGACGCGAAAGGGCGCTGCGAGCGGCAGCAAGTCCGTCGTTGGTAAAATTCAGTGGCTCGCGGTATTTCACGGAAATCAGAGCGTAGCTCACCTCGCGTCCGGTCCAGCCCTTCGCAGTCAGATCGCGTAGCGTGAAAAAATTCCCCGCGCTCTTAGCCATTTTTGCGCCTTCCACTTGGAGGTGCTTGCAATGCAACCAATACCGCGAGAACCGAAGTCCGGTAACTGACTCGCTCTGTGCGATTTCCGCTTCGTGATGCGGAAAGATATTGTCCTCTCCGCCGCAGTGGATGTCGATCTGCGGGCCAAGTATGCCCGTGGCCATCGCGCTGCATTCGATATGCCAGCCGGGCCGTCCCCGTCCCCATGGGCTTTCCCATCCAACCGGCCCATCGGCCTCGGACCATGCTTTCCACAGAGCAAAATCCCCCACATTTTCCTTCTCGTATTCGTCGCTCGCCACCCGAACACCGGGCTGAAGCTCATCCAACACAATGTGCGCAAGCTGGCCGTAAGATGGAAACGACCGGATGCGAAAATAAACCGATCCGTCGTCCGCCCGGTAGGCATGGCCTTTCTCCATCAGCGTGCCAATCATTGAAATCATCCGGGCAATGTGGTCCGCCGAGGTCGCCTCCGGAAAGTGCTCCGCCCGCTTGATCCTCAACGCATCCAAATCCTCGAAAAATGCCTTCTTAAACGGCTGTGTAAACTCCGCAAGCGGAACCCCCGCCGCACGACAACCCCGGATCGTTTTGTCATCAACATCCGTCAGATTCATCACCCGCAGAACCCGCATCCCCCGAAATTCGAGGTGCCTCTGCAGCAGGTCCTCGAAAACATACGCGCGAAAATTTCCAATGTGCGCATAATGATAAACCGTGGGCCCACAGGTGTAGAGGCGCACAACCCTAGGTTCCAATGGCTCAAACTCCTCCACCGAACGGGAGAGGGTGTTAAAAACTCGAATCGACATGGCCGAAGAGACTACCCAAACACCGCCGATTTTGCACAGCCAGAATCAAACAGAAATTATAAGTTATGGGACTGACCCCTTCTGAGTGAGAAAGGGTTCGACGGCGGTGAGGGTTTCGCGGAGGGCTCGGTATCCGAAATGGCCTTGTTTGACGGGGAGGAGGCGGGATCCTTTCCATCGGGAGGTGAGCAATTCCAAATCGACCATAGGGGAAACCCGGTCGTAGAGCCCGCCAGTGACGATGATCCGCTCCGCGCGGCATAGAGGGATGCCATGCAGTGGGGAGATCAGGTGGTCGTGTCCGAAGAGCTGCTTGGGGGAGTGACCCAATTTGCGCAGTGACCGGCGCATGGAGGAAGCTCCAGGGTTTTCCCAGATCGCTTTTTCGACATTCACAATGGGTTGAACGAAAGCAAGGAACCGAAAGTCCTGTTCCAAGAACGAGAGGAGGGAGCCGGTCCATCCGCCATAGCTGGTGCCGATGAGTCCGAACTCCCGAACTCCGCGCGTGCGCAGCAAGGCCATGAGCTGGCGCAGCTCAATCACCGCCTGTCGCAGTCCTTGCGCGTTGCGGACCAGATTGGCGGTGATGGCGAGTTCCCCGTTGAGGGTGGATTTCGGTTTGCGCGAGTAATGGTAGGGCAGATGCGGAAACGCGACCGACCAGCCGCGCTGGTTGAAGTCTGCGGCCACCCGACGGTAGCCGACATCGCTGGCACTCATCAGCGCATGAAGCAGCAAGAGCACCGGGGCATCGCGCTTGGGTGCTGGATAGAATCGCACGCGAGCCCGGTCGTTTTCAGGAAATCCGCTCTGCAGCGGGGAATCCCACTCCATCCCCCCCTCCCCCTGCCGAAGGTGGACCATTGGCGGCATTTGGAAAAATTCTTCGCGGGTGAGCAGGGAATTCACGTCCAGGTAATCCGCCAAGTCCGCCATCGTCGAGCTATCGCGCCGCCGACGCCATTGCAGGGCATTCATCATCCCGCACATGGCACCATCCATCCCCCAGGAAGCCGTCCGTTGGACCAGCCGTTTCATGCCTGCGCCATCCTTTCCTGCGGAGAATGCGGCAGATCGTCCGCCGACAGTCCGCACCGCGTCATGAGCAGATCCTTCACCTGCACCCATGCTACCGCAAGCTCCCTGCTCAGCTTGTCCCGGGCGGCGGATTTTGAAAGTCCGGACTCTGGAAAAATTGGCCCTCCGACGCCAATAAACACGCGTGCGCGTCGCCACGGAAGCCAGCTCTTTTTATTGTAGAGCCGCTCGCTGCCAAGGATGACGACTGGCACAATCGGACATCCCGCACGCACCGCGAGCAGAACGGCTCCCTCGCGGAAGGGCGCTCCCGCGAGCACGGACCGCTCACCATCGCGAATCCCTCCCTCGGGAAAAACTCCCACCACGCGTCCGCTCTCCAACCGGCGCAAAGCTTCGCGCAGGGCCTGCCGATCGTCCCCTGTGCGGTCCACGGGAATCACATCCAGCCACCGAAAGCCCGCATTCGACCAGCGCGCCTTAAACAATTCAGCCATCGCAATCCAATCCAACTTCCGCGGCAACCATCCGCTCAAAAACGGCGGGTCAAAATGGCTGATGTGGTTCGAGGCCATCACAAAGGCCCCGGCTGGCGGCGCCGCAAAAACAATCCGTCTCACCCGCGCCCCGACGGTCAGCAGCAAACGGAGTCCGCCCACGACGAGGCAGTAAAAAATCAGATGAAACATGGCTGCGAACTCAGGCCAGCCCGTGGGACGACCCGGCATCGACCTGTCTGACCTCGCGAATCTGCATGGGTTCGGAGGTCAGCATTCTCAGGGCTTTGCGCCCAATTGGGCCAGGCGGGCGGCAGCCATCCGTGCAGGGATGGATTCCGGAAACTGGGAAACAATCCCCTCGAGCTCGATGCGCGCTTCCTCGCGACGAAAATCCCGAAGAAGGATTTCCGCCCGGGCGTAAGCCGCAAAGGGAGCGGCGTAGCTCTTGGGATATTTTTCTGTGATTTGCTCGTAGATGGTCATCGCCTCGGCGGGTTGGCCCGCCGCATCGAGGTTCTGAGCGATTCCCAGCAAAGCACCTCCAGCCAGCGGATGCTTCGGATACAGCTTGAGGAACTGCTGAAAGGCCGCCGTGGAAGCCTCCGGATTCCCCGCTTTTTGCTGCTCGCCCGCCACCAACAGAAGGGCGTCCGCCGCGGCAGGGGTCCCCTGAAAATTTTTCGCCACCGCCTCGAATTGCGGAACATCCTTCGCATCCGCCAGCGCGGCCTGCGAGTTTTCCCGTGCCAGTGTCGTCTGGATATACCATCCAAAACCACCGCCAATCACGCCCACGACAGCCAGCACGCCAACAATCAATTTCACTTTGTGCTCGTGCCAAAACAAGGACATATCCACCTCATCGCGTTCGATCACCGCATCATCCGTCAGGTTTGGGGTGCTCATCCTGCGACCTCCATGCGGGCTTCGTCGGCTAGTGCGGTGCTCAAGTAGCGCTCGCCAGTCGAGCAGGCCACCGTCACGATCAATTTCCCGGCGTTTTCCGGACGCTTGGCAATTTCAATGGCGGCATGAACATTCGCACCCGAGCTGATCCCGGCAAGAATCCCTTCCTCCTTTGCCAGTCGTCGCGCCATCGCAAACGCCTCGTCATTAGTGACCTTGATGCACTCCGTAATCAATGGTGTTCCATCGGCGTCCTTCAGATGAAGGTTGCCGGGAATAAATCCGGCACCTGTGCCTTGGATTTTATGTGGTCCGGGCTTGAGTGATTCTCCCGCCAGGTATTGTGAAATGACCGGTGAATCAATGGGTTCCACCGCGATGGCCTGGACAGAAGGTTTGTGCTTGCGCAGCGCCTCTAACGTGCCGGAAATCGTGCCGCCCGTTCCCACCGCAGAAACAAAAATATCCACAGCACCCTGCGTATCGTCCCAGATTTCTTCGGCGGTCGTTTTGCTATGAATTTCGGGGTTGGCCGGATTCTCAAATTGCTGCGGCATCCAGGCACCGGGATTTTCTTTCAGGATCGCCTCGGCCCGCGCAATCGCTCCCTTCATCCCCTCGGATCCGGGCGTCAACACCAGCTTCGCTCCCAGCAGAGCCAGCAAAGTGCGCCGCTCGACACTCATCGTCTCCGGCATCGTGAGGATCAGCTTGTAGCCCTTCGCTGCCGCCACAAACGCCAGCGCAATCCCCGTATTTCCACTGGTCGGCTCGACAATCAGCGTCTCGGGTTTCAAAATCCCCCGCCGCTCCGCATCCTCAATCATCGCCATCCCAATGCGGTCCTTCACGCTCCCCAGCGGATTGAAAAACTCACACTTCAGGGCAATGGTGGCCGGAAGCCCAGCCGTGATTCGGTTTAGCCGGACCAAAGGCGTTCGCCCCACGGTCTCAACGATGTTGTTGTAGATTTTTCCCATAGATTTGAACAAATGTTGCTGAACCCTACACACAGCCAGAGAGACTAGCAACAGGGAATCAATTCCATCTCTAAGTCTGCCGCTGAGCCACGGCTTTTCACCAGAACTTGGGTTAGCCCAAGTTTCTTACGGAAGGGCCTGAACCCGCATAAAACCTAGG